>JBFWWA010000029.1:0-15236 GCA_050246455.1 Planctomycetaceae bacterium | reverse complement strand
GTGTTGAGCTTGATCGTTTTCAGGAACGTGAGAGCATCCGCGAGCGGGAGCGCACAGATCTGCTGGAGCGTCTTGCCTTCGAATCGCACCGCAGCCGCGTCATCTCGGAGCCGGCTTCCGTCGCATGAGGAGCAGGGCGCTTCACCGACCAGTTCCTGCAGCTTTTGACGATAAATGTACGAGACGCGCGACGCTTCCTCGATGGCGGGATAGAGTCCCTTGTACTGAAAGCGGACGCTCGAACCTTTCGCGATCGGAATCCAGCGCTCGCCGGTGCCGTGGAACACGATGCGCCGATGCGCCGCTTCGAGTTGATCGAACGGAACGTCGAGCGGTAAGCCGGTGACTTGCGACAGCGACTCGAGCATCCCCCGGAACTGCCGATTCGTCGAAGGATCGGGCCACGCCGCGAGTGCACCGTCGAGCAGAGAGCGGTGCGGATCCGACACGAGCGCGCTGAGGTTCGTCCCCTGCTCGACGCCCAGACCTTCACAGCCGGGGCACCAGCCGAGCGCGCTATTGAACGAGAAGTTGTTCGGCGTCAGCTCTTCGAAACTGCGGCCGCACTGGCGACACGCAAAATGAAGGCTGTATTGTTCTACGGCCCATTCCACTTCCGGGCGACTCTCGTCGAATGTCGCGACGTGAATCATCCCCCGGCCCAGGTCGAATGCCGTTTCGACCGAGCCTGCGATTCGCGATCGCGCGTTCTTATTGACCGAAATGCGATCGACCACGACTTCAACGAGGTGCTTGCGGCGACGGTCGATCTCCGGCATTTCGTCGAGGCGCGACGTCACTCCGTCGACGCGCGCCCGCAGGAAGCCCTGCCCCTGCAGTCGGGTCCAGAGCGTGTCGTAGCTTTGACCGACGGCGATCTCCTGCGGCGCGAGGATGACGAGCTTCGCTCCTTCGGGACGCTCGAGGATTCGATCGATCACTTCGTCGGTCGTCTGCGTCTTGACCGGAATACCGCAATCGGGACAGTAGAGCGTGCCCAGCCGCGCGAACAGGATGCGCAGATAGTCGTAGATCTCCGTGACGGTGCCGACCGTCGAGCGCGGTGTGTTTCCCGTCGTCTTCTGCTCGATGGCGATCGCCGGCGACAGGCCGTGGATGTGCTCAACGCGCGGCTTGGGCATCTGCCCCAGAAACTGCCGCGCGTAGGCCGAAAGCGATTCGACGTAACGACGCTGCCCTTCTGCGTAAAGCGTGTCCATTGCGAGCGATGTTTTGCCGCTTCCGCTCGGCCCGCAGAAGACGTTGACCTTGTCTCGCGGAATGGTGAGGTCGACATGCTGCAGGTTATGCTGCGCTGCACCGCGGACGACAATCTCGCGCGTCGTGCCGTTGCCGTCTGACGACTTTCCATTGCCGTTGGTGCGGCGCGCTGCCGCCGTCAAGCGTGGCGGTTCCGACTTGCGAGCGGATTTCTTAGGCTTCGGTTTGTTTGCAGGCTGCAGCAGTTCGGCGAGTGCCCGACCGGTATACGACTCTGGGACCGCGGCAATTTCTTCAGGCGTCCCGGTCGCGAGAATCGTGCCGCCACCGGAACCACCTTCGGGGCCGAGATCAATGATCCAGTCGGCCGTCTTAATGACGTCGAGATTATGCTCGATGACAAGAACCGTATTCCCCGCTTTCACGAAGCCGTGCAGCACATCGAGCAGCTTGTGAATGTCGGCGAAATGGAGTCCGGTCGTCGGCTCATCGAGAAGATAAATCGTCCGCCCAGTCGAACGTTTGCCGAGTTCGCGCGCGAGCTTGATGCGCTGCGCCTCCCCGCCGGAAAGGGTCGGCGAGGGCTGGCCGAGCTTGAGATAGTCGAGCCCCACGTCGTGCAACGTCTGCAGCAGCTTCACGATCGGCGGGATGTTCTTGAAATGGGTGAGGGCCTCCTGCACGTCCATTTCAAGTACGTCGGCGATGCTCTTCCCTTTGTATCGAACTTCCAGCGTTTCGTGATTGAAGCGATGCCCCGCACAGACCGGGCAGGTCACCCAGATGTCGGCAAGGAAATCCATTTCGAGCTTCGTTGAGCCGTGACCTTCGCACGCTTCACAGCGTCCCCCCGCGACATTGAAGCTGAAACGGCCCGGCTTGAACCCGCGCATCTTCGACTCGGGCAGCTGCGTAAAGAGGTCGCGAATGAGGTCGAAGAGCTTGACGTAGGTCGCGGGATTCGAGCGCGGCGTGCGGCCGATCGGCGATTGATCGATGTCGATCGCCTTGTCGAGATGCTCAAAGCCGGTGATGCGGGAGTGCGCTCCCGGGTTCCCTTTCCCCTCATTCAGATCGCGATTGAGCGCTTCCCAAAGAATGTCGTTGACGAGCGAGCTCTTTCCCGACCCGCTGACTCCCGTGACGCAGATAAAGCTCTCGAGCGGGAAGTCGACGTCGACGTTGCGGAGGTTGTTGTGCTTCGCACCCCGAATCGTAATTTTCTTCTTCGACGGAGTCCGCCGCTCGGTCGGCACCGGAATTGTCAGTTTTCCGGAAAGGTACTGCCCCGTAACGCTCTTCGGAGCTTTCGCAAGATCGTCGATGGTCCCTTCCGCGACAATTTCGCCGCCGCGGACTCCGGGCCCCGGGCCGAAATCGACGATGTGATCTGCGGCGCGCATCGTGTCTTCATCATGCTCGACGACAATGACTGTGTTCCCTTGATCGCGCAGGTCGCGGAGCGAATCGAGCAGCAGCGTATTGTCCCGCGGGTGCAGACCGATCGACGGCTCGTCGAGGATATACACGACGCCGACGAGCCCGCATCCGATCTGCCCCGCCAGGCGAATTCGCTGAGTCTCGCCGCCGGAAAGCGTCGGGGCGGTGCGGTCGAGCGTGAGGTAATCGAGTCCGCAGCGAAGCAGGAAGCCGAGTCGGCCGCGGATTTCCTTGAGAACCTCCTCGGCTATCTGCTTGCCGGTCGAATCGAGATCGAGCGATTCGAAGAACAGCGACGCGTCGGCGATGCTCAGACCGCAAACATCCGGCAGACTCAACCGTAACTGTTTCGGATTCCGGGCGCGGTACGGCTCGCTGTCGGTGGTGAGGTAGACGCTGCGCGCCTGCGGATTGAGCCGCGACCCGCGGCAGCTCAGGCAGTCGGTGAACTGCATGTACTTTTCGAGCTGTCGGCGGCGCATCGGGTTTTTCGCTGTGCGGTAATTCTCGAGCAGCTCGGGAATGATCCCGCTATAAGTCCCGCCATGTTTCCAGACGCCGCCGGAGTATCGCCAGGAAAACGTGATGTGCCGCTGCCCGGTCCCGAACAGAAACAGGCGGCGCGCCTCTTCGGGAAGATCCCGCCACGGAGTCTTGAGCAGCGCCTCGTCGGGAAGTCCGAGATCCTGCTCGATCGCCGCAGCCGCTCCCACGAGGAGATGTCGTCGCCAGCGGCCGATGCTCCGCAGCGGACCGATCAGCTCGATTGCTCCTTTCGCGATCGTCTTCGTATCGTCCGGAATGAGCTTTTCGAGGACGAAGTCGTGCCGCATTCCCAGCCCGTTGCAGTCGAGGCACATTCCCTGCGGGCTGTTGAAACTGAACAGCTGCGGACTCGGCGGCTCGTAACTGATGCCGCAATGCGTGCAGGCGTAATTCGCGCTGTATCGCTTTTCATTCGCGGGGGGTGGGGGAACCGTGTCGTCATCTTCGGCGCGCTGCTTCCCTTTGCGGCGAGGAGCGGGCGCTTCGGATTTCGGCCGCGACGGCTCACCCGTTTCTTCGACGATGATCAGGCTCCCCTGCCCGAGCTTGAGCGCGCTCTCGAGTGCCTCCGCCAGTCGAGGCCGGCTGGTCTTACCGGCAATCAGCCGGTCGATCACAACCTCGATCGTGTGGCGCATCTGCCGGTCAAGGCCGAGATTCTCGGTGAGCTGCACGATCTCGCCGTCGACGCGCGCCCGCAGGAAGCCCTGCTTGAGAAGGTCTTCGAAGAGGTCGCGGTACTCTCCCTTCTGTCGCGTGATGACCGGGGCGAGAACCTGGTACTTCGTGCCGTCGGGAAGCCGTGTGACGACTTCGAGAATCTGGTCGACAGTTTGCGCGGTGATCGGTCGGTCGCATTTCGCACACGCCCCCTGACCGACCCGCGCGAAGAGAACGCGAAGATAATCGTAAACTTCGGTGATCGTGCCGACGGTGCTGCGCGGGTTCCGCCCCGACGCCTTCTGCTGAATGGAGATCGACGGGGCCAGTCCGCTGACCGAATCAACCTCGGGCTTCGGCATCTGCCCGAGAAACTGCCGCGCGTAGCTCGAAAGGGACTCGACATAACGTCGTTGCCCCTCGGCATAAAGCGTGTCGAATGCGAGCGAGCTCTTCCCCGAACCGCTCACACCCGTCATGCAGATGAGCTGGTTCCGTGGGAGCCGGAGCGAGACGTTCCGCAGATTATGCTCGCGCGCCCCGCGAATGACGATGTCGGACTGGGCCATGGATCTCGAAAGGGGTGGGAGTCTCGAAGGAGAGCGTGGGCCGGCCTGTTTCTCGACGGAGCGCTCCCTCGAAACAAAGCGAGGGGCTCGACGCAAGTATAGGAGAGCCCGCTTCCCGGCGGCAACCGACGGCGTTGTATCGACGTGCTGCTACACGTCGATGCGGCATTTTCCCGCGCGTCCGGGGAACAAATGAGGCTCGAGCGGGAATGTCCGTGGTCCCGCGACTCTCAGAAGTCGTGCGCAAAACGCATCCCGATCGAGTGGACCGTCCCATCGCTCAGCCGGGTTGCGGAGTCGCGATGCGCCGCCGTGTAGTTCGCCTGAATCTTCATATTCGGATTCAGGAACCAGTTGAGGCCGACCGTGAGATCGTCCAGCTTGCCGCCGTCGATTGCTTTGTCGTTCAGATCGAGATGACTGTAGCGAACACCGACCTGCCAGGCGCCGATTCCTCCCGGCTTGCAATCGCCGCAGGGGAGAAAGTTCTGATTCGGAATCACGCGGTCGAAGACGCCGGTCTTCCGGTTGTAGATGTCGTGCTCACCCGTCAGGAAGTAGAGCACCTGCACATATCCGCCGTGGTACTCGACCGTGCCCACGTCCTGAATTGCGTTCTGCGAAGCATCCGTGACGTAGCTCAGAAGATACTCCGACTGCAGCGTCCACGATCCGCAGACTGCCGCGAGTTCTCCGTTGAGCATATTGTTGTCGTCTCCGGCGATGTCGATGCCGCCGGATCGCGTATCGGCGAGAATCGGCCAGGCGGGAATTGCGCCGCTGCGAATCGAATTCCGCGCGCGGAACCGGATCACGCCTTCATCAAGGTCCGCGTGTTTGGCCGAGAAGCCGAAGTGCAGCACCTGCCGACCTTCGTCTTCATACCACGGAAGAATCGTCACGCGGCCGACCGCCTCCCATTCACCGTCGCCGGTGTTGAACGAGAAAGGGTGCGTCGAGGGCTTGAACAGGCCCGCCCACCAGGTCATCCGGTCGTCGAAGATCTGGTTGAAGAGCATCGCTCCCGGCGTGAATCCGTTGTTGAACGGACCATAGAACGAGTCCTGATTGTACGAACGCTCGATGAAAGGCAGGAATCGGCTGCTGACGAGATGCTCGAAGCCGATCGGATCTTTCATGTTGCCGACTCGCAGATTTCCGACGTACGGAAGATTCGTGAACGTCCACCACAAGTCGGTAAAAGCCGTTGTGCTGAAAGTCGAATTGCCTTCGCGGACCATGTTGGCGAAATCGTACTCCGCCGCCCATTCGATGCTCTCGTACATGGTTCCGTCAATTCGGAACCGCGCTCGGCGGAAATCGACACCGTCACGAAATTCGCCGGTCCCTCCGGGGCCGAACTGCAGTTCGTCGTCCGCGTCATACCAGCCGAGATCAAACTGTGTGCGGCCACCGACATGCACCTTGAACGCCTTGTCGGCGGATTCGAGCTCGAGACCGTTGTGCCAGCTCGCGCTCAAATGCAGCGGGTTGAGGCTGGCCTCCGGAACCGCGGTCGGCGTCGTGGAGTATTCGACGTTCGCTGGTTGATAGATTGGGACCTCGGCATCGCTCGGCGTCGCGGCTTGCCCGCCGGTAGCTGACTGTGTGCCGGAAACGCGCGCGTGTTCAATTGCCTCCAGCAACTGGGCGTTCTGCTGCTCGACCGCTTCGAGGCGCCGCTGCAGGTCGGCGATGGAGGCTTCGTCGGCGCGCGAGCTCGACTGCCAACCGAACAGAAGCGCGATCAGAACGACGAATCGCTTCGCGCCTGCCGGAATCACGGGACCGCATGCCCGATCAGCCCCTCTCATCGGCCCCCCCCAACGTCGCTTCGGTCGCTGTAACTAAAGACAGCGCGTATTCGCTCGAATCTGCGACAACGCAACCCTGTCGAAGGTATCGACCGTAACGATTCCGGGAGTTAAGCCGACCCGACCGATTGTGCCGATTATTCCGTCATCCCAGCCGGCGTCGTTGCAACGTCAGCGATCGGGCTTTTCTCCGAGATCGGCCTCGGGAAGTCTGCCTGGGAGTTCCGCTTCCGGTGCATCTGCCGCGGACGAAATACCGGAACCGAACTGCTGGTCCGATGCCGGACCGCTCCCCGGAGCTTCATTTTCGCCCTGGATCGGGCCGCTTGCCGGAACGATTCCGCGACAGTCGGCCCTGGGTGGGGCGGGCTTCGTCTCCTCGACGAGGAGCATCATCGTCTCCTCTTTCTGGCAATTGCAGACGCGCGAGGTGACGTCGCCGCTGCAGCGCATCTGCCGTCCACATTTGGGACATTGCCAGACGCGCCGGACGTCCAGATCTATGCGGAGCCCCGGTCCCTTCATCGTGATCTCTTTCGAATAACGTCCGCTGGAAGTTGAAGGCAAGACACGAGATCGGGCGGTCTGAAGCCGGTGTTGCGAGCAATCCGGTGAGAATCGAATGAGGCGCCCGACGTAACGACTGTTCCGAATCTGCGGAACTTTCCTATTGTAGCGAGCTCACGAGCGCCGATGTATTGGCAGAGGCCGGGTTCGGGTGTCGGGGGAGATGGGATCTGCCAGCAACCGCCGAAGCCCGCAAAAACAACCGCCTCGAGGGGCGCTGATCTCCGCTGCCTGCGCCGGACGGGATGCCGGTCGCCGCGAGAGAGAGATTTCGAATCAAAGGAGAGGTTCCATGCCGGCTCGTTCGCTTGTGGGATTCCTGCTGGTGCTCGTGGCGTTCAGCGCCGCGTCCGCGTTCTCGCCGAATCGGGCTGAGGCCGCCGGAGAAGGTCAACCGACCGACTGGCATCGATTCTATTATTACCCGTACGTCTACTATCCGCAGAACTTCGCACATCAGAAGGTTCAGTACGATCACCTGTACTACAGGTATCCGCAGAACCGCCAGATCCCGGTGTTCAACAAGGGATGGCACAACTTCTACCTTGAAGAACAGCAGTGGCACAAAGGCCACGCGTTCATTCTCGACGTGTTCTGAGAACTGCGAGATCGATCAATGCAAAACGGCGCACGATTCACATCGTGCGCCGTTTTTGTGCGCGCTCTCATCGGCCGATGCAACATTGCTACTTTGGTTCCGCAGCCTTCGCCGGAGCCTCGGTTTCGGTCTTCGCCGGTTCGGCCGGCTTCCCGGCGGCCTTCGGTGCTGGAGGTGCAGGCTTCGTTTCTTTCGCGGGATCCTTCGAAGCCGGTTCGCTCTTCGTTCCCGATGCGGCCTCTTTGGATCTCGCTTCCGTCTCGAGTTTCGGATTGATCGCAATTGCCTGCTGAATCGCCTTTCGGGATTCTTCTTCGTGCCCCGCGAGCTTGAGCGCCTGGCCATGCTGCAAGTAGGCATCCGCCACAGGCTCGTCGATCCGCTTCGCGACTTCGAAATCGGCGATGGCGCTCGCGAAGTCCCCCACTTTCATGTAGGCCTCGCCCCGGATTGAATACGCTTCGATCTGCTCCGGCTCGAGCCGGATCGACTGCGAACAGTCGGCAATCGCGTTTTCGTAACTTTCATTCCGGAGATGAATGGCCGCGCGCTGATTGTGTGCCCGCCAGAGCTTCGGGTCGAGTTGCAGCGCGCGGTCGAAGTTCTTGATCGCAATGTCGTCGTTCCCGATTTCTGCAAAGTGCATTCCTCGGTCAAGGTAGGCCTCACCTTGCCGCGGATTCGCGAAGATCCGCGAGTTGAGCGACGCGAGCCGCATGATCCGCTTGACCTGCGCAGCATCCTTTTGCGCTTCGGCGTACTTGTTGAGCTTGATGTAAGCCTGCCGGCGGTGTTCGTAGTAGCGAGGGTCATTCGCTTCACGGACGATCGCATTCGAGAAGTCCGAGAGCGCCTTCTCGTACTCTCCCTTGCGATAATAAATGAGGCCGCGGTTGTTGTACGACTTCGAAGCCTTGTCGTCGGTCTGAATCGCGAGGTTGAGATCGGCGAGCGCCTCGTCCATACGATGCGCCTTGAGATGCGTGATGCCTCGATTGTTCAATGCGTCGACGAATTTCGGGTTCCGCTCAAGAGCTTTAGTGAATTCCACGATCGCCTTGTCGAGCTGATTCGTCGCCATCAGAATCAGGCCGCGGTTGTTGTACGGCTCGGAAAACTTCGGGTCGAGCTTGATGGCGGCGTTGAGATCCTGCATCGCGCTTTCGGTGTGCTTCCGAGTCATCAGGAAATAGCCGCGCGCGTTGTAGTATTGAGCATTCCCCGGATCGAGCCGGTTGGCCGTGCTCAAGTCGGCGACGGCATTCGCGTTCATTTTGAGATCGCCGTAGAGTCGCGCCCGGAGCGCGTAGGCAGCGGCACATTCGGGGTCGGTGGCGATCGCCTGGCTCATCGCCTCGACGGCTTTGCCGTATTCGAGCTTCTTGATTGCTTCCTGCGCCCGCGCAAAACATTCGCGGAGAACGGGATCGTTCGCCTTCGATTCGGCCGTGACGGCTTCCGTCGCACCCGGCGCGGTCGCGGCCGGCATCTCAACGTTGGCCGTCGGGGCCTCAGTCGTTTCGGAACCGCAACCGCAGATCAGCAGGAGGCATCCCCAGGGGATCAGCTTGCGCATTTTCGATTCTCCGACACGACCAGGACGGTCGATGGCTGGCAGGGGTGTCGAGTAAAGGAAGATTAGTGGTTCCGTGCTCGTCCGGAGCCCGAAAAGCCGGTTCGGTCCCCCTTGGGAATGAGACTTGGTAACAGGGGGACTGGGGGAAATTGGCAGACTTGTATCTGTCGATCCATTCCCTGTCAATCCGGCTTTTGGCCGCCGGGAATGTGCCGGGAACGTCAATTCCGCTCAGTGGTTGTGGCTTCGAAATTCTCCTAAAATGGGACCAGCGATCAGAGATCTGCTCCTTCCCTTCCGAGCCCGGAGAGCCGAGTGCAATTGCCGAGAAACCCGACGCGGGCCGTGAAGATCGGCAACGTCACAATCGGCGCCGGTGCCCCGATTGCCGTCCAGAGCATGACCGCCACGCGGACGACCGACATCGACGCGACCGTCAGGCAGATTCGATCACTGATGGCCGCCGGAGCGGATGTGATCCGGGTCGCGGTCGACAGTCGCAAGGACGCCGACGCACTCGCCGAAGTGAGCAAACAGACCGGCGCGAACCTTGCCGTCGACTTGCAGGAGAATTACCGGCTCGCCGAATCGGTGGCCCCGCACGTCGCCAAGCTTCGCTACAACCCGGGGCATCTTTACCACCACGAGCGCGAAAAGCCGTGGCAGGAAAAGGTCCGATACATCGCGGGCATCGCCGCCGAGCATGGCTGCGCGATGCGAGTTGGTGTGAACTGCGGCTCGGTCGATCCCGATAAGCTGAGCCGCTACTCGCCCGAAGATTCCATCTCGCCGATGCTCGAAAGCGCGCTCGACCACTGCGACTTTCTTGATTCCATCGGTTTCCACCAGTACTGCGTCTCGCTCAAGGATTCGGACCCGCGGAAGGTCATCGACGTGAATCGCCGCTTCGCGGAGTCTCGCCCCGACGTGCCGCTGCACCTCGGCGTGACCGAAGCGGGGATGCCCCCGGACGGAATCATCAAGACCCGCATTGCGTTCGAACAGCTCGTAAGCCGGGGGATCGGTGACACGATCCGCGTGTCGCTCACCGTTCCAAACGATCGGAAAGGTGAGGAGATTGCGGCGGGACGTCAGATTCTGGCCGACATTGCGGCGGGGCGGGTCCGATCAGTCGTCGATTTCGGACTCAACTCCCTCAACATCATCAGCTGCCCCAGTTGCTCGCGTGTCGAAAATGAAGCGTTCGTCGAGCTCGCTCAGCAGGTCAAGGAGATGACCGCGTATGCGAAAGAGCATGCGATCACAATCGCCGTGATGGGCTGCCGCGTGAACGGCCCCGGCGAAACCGACGACGCCGACCTCGGCCTCTGGTGCGCCCCGAACTTCGTCAACCTCAAACGCGGCGGTGAAGAGCTCGGCGCGTTTCCGTACGACGTCATCCTGCCGAAGCTCAAGCAGGAGCTCGACGCGCTGATCGCCCGCCGTCACAGCGGTGAAGCAGCCGCAACCGGCGCGTAAGAATCCACCGGCCGAAAGAATCCCGTGTTGAACCGAAACTTGCTGTTGGCCTTACTCGGATCTTGCCTCTTCATTGCAGGATGCAAAGAGGCCAATCCCGGCGGTAAGCCGACGCGAACCGCCGATTCCGCTGACCGATCCGATACGAAAGTCTCCGCACCGACGGACGAGGTTGCTAATGCGGTCGACGTTCGGATTGCGTCCTGGGACGAAACGCAGAAACTCGTAGCGGCCGAAAGTGGTAAGGTCGTCATCATCGACGTCTGGTCGCTCAACTGCCAGCCCTGTATCCGCGAGTTCCCCGGCCTCGTGAAACTCTCTGAGAAATATCCGGATAAAGTCGCATGCATCTCGTTCGACATCGACCACGACGGCAGCAAGGACAACCCGCCGGAATCGTATCGCGCCGATGTACTGAAGTTTCTGAAAGAACGGAATGCTCACTTCAAGAACGTCATCGCCAGCGACGTCAACGAAGACTTCCTGAATGC
Source organism: Planctomycetaceae bacterium (assembly GCA_050246455.1). GTDB lineage: Bacteria > Planctomycetota > Planctomycetia > Planctomycetales > Planctomycetaceae > CAZVJA01. Next base: position 4,275 of record JBFWWA010000029.1, on the reverse strand, counting down.
GATCAAGCTCGGCGGACCGCCGGCGGTTTTTGTCTACGGCCGCGACGGCAAGCTCGTCCGCCGTTTCGACAACTCCGTGCCGAAGCAGCCGGAATTCACGTACGAAAAAGACGTCATTCCGCTTGTCGATCAGTTGTTAGCCGGACCGTGACGATTCTGCGCAACAGCGCGGTCGAATCTTCGGCCAGCGGTTGAGCGGAGATCCCCCCGTCGGCCGATCGATAATTCTGCAAACGGTCCGAATTTCGCGTTGTATCCCCCCGCGCTTTTACGCCTGTCGTTCAGACCGACGGGGACGACATCGATACCTGTCTCTCAACTAGGCTGGTCGTCAGGGCATGCCGCATCCAACACGGATTCTCCGCAATCTCGATCCGCGTGCACTCGTCCGGCGAATCCTCGCGGTCGACGACACGCCGCACGCCATCGCACTCGGGGTTGCCGTCGGCATGTTCGTCGCCTGCACCCCGACGCTCGGAATCCGGATGGCGATTGTCGCAGTCTTCGCCGTTGCGACCTGGAGATGGTTCTACTTCAACCGCTCCGCTGCACTCCTGACCACCTGCCTCTCCAACCCGGTCACCACCGTGCCGCTCTACTACTTTAACTACTGGATCGGCTCGAGGTTCATTGATGGTCGCGTCAGTCGGGAAGACTTTGCACGCGCGCTCGACTACCAGAGTCTTGCCGAATGGTGGCAAGCCGCCGAGTGGCTGTTGATCGAAGTCGGAACCCCCCTGCTCCTCGGTTCGTTGCTCGTCGCGAGCGTGATGTCGGTCGCAACGTATCCGGCAATGCGATGGCTCGCCGCACGCGTCCAACGTGTGTGAAGTTGAACCATCCGTTGTGGCTCAATCAATAGCCGATTCTGTGGCATGGCCGGGAGACCGGCCACAACTATCCCTGGTTACCGCCAGAAGCGCCAACGGCGATGCCAGCCTTCGGTGAGAAACCGGAAGTAGCTCTTGCCATCGTCGAGCCAGTCCTGCAGGTAGGCCGTGAATTCCGTCTGCGAGACCGCGTCATCGCCGCTGGTGTCGGCATCTTCGAGACGGTTCCACTGCCTCTCGGTCACTTCCGACTCGACCACCGAACCGTTGCTGTTGCCGTCGAGATAACTGAAGATCTCGGTTGCTCGAGCCGTGACTTCCGCAGTCGTCGAGTCTTCGTCGAGAGGTTCAGAGCGATCCTGAATCCAGTCGTCTCCGGTGCCGCCGTCGAGATTGTCCTCTTCACCGTCGCCGCGAATGAGATCGTCCCCCTCGTCGCCGAAGGCTTCATCTTCACCGCCGCCCGTGTTGATCTTGTCGTTTCCTCCATCGCCGTGAATGTCATCGTCGCCGAGCCCGCCGTCGATGAGGTCATTGTCGGCACCGCCGTCGATGTCATCGTCGCCGCGATCTCCACGGATGCGGTCGTCGCCGGCATCCCCTTTCAGAGTATCGTCCCCTTCGCCGCCGCGGATTCGGTCATTGCCGAGTCCACCGTTGATGATGTCGTCGCCATCCTGGCCGTTGAGCCAGTCGTCGTCATCGCCGCCATTGATGGTGTCTGCCCCGTCGCGGCCATCAATGCGGTCGATTCCAATTCCGCCGGTCAGGGTGTCGTTCCGCGCGCCGCCGACGATGAAGTCGTTCCCCGTTCCGCCGTCGATGGTGGCCGGAATCTGAATATCCTTCGAAAGGATGATGCGGTCATCCCCCCCGAGTCCGTTGGCGACGATCGACGTCACCTGCGCGGCGGTGAAGGTGTTCACCGTGCTTCCTTCCTTCACCGTGAGATTCGCACCATCGAGCTTGACGCGAATCCGGTCGGCGTTTTCCGTGCCGGTGATGGTGAGGACGCCATTCGCAAGCGTTGCGGTGAGAAGCTGGCGATCTTCAAGGAGCTCCACTTCCGCGGAACACGTCGATTGCTGGTTCCGCGAGCGGCGATTCGGGTGCGGGTACATTGTCTCTCCGGCACGGTTTTGTCAGAGTGGATTCGTCGCACATTGCAACTTGACCTGAGCTTCGCAAACGACCCAATTTAACACCTTGGCTGCTCAAGTGAAGGGGTCCGTTCGAAATTCCGCCCTCGAAAGCAGGTCTCCCGTTTTCCGCGGCCAGCCCACAGAGTTCCTGCTGGCAGCGGACCGGCTTCGGGGCTCACAATAGCGCGGGCATCTTTTCCCACGAACTCCGGACGACGTTCCTGCAACAGACCTTATGAATTCGAAGCTCGAAAAGACCTACGACTGCCTCTGCGCCGGGATCATCGTCGCGGACCATATTTGCGACCCGGTCGATCATCTGCCGGTCGAAGGGGAGCTCGTTCTGTCGTCCAGGATGAGCCTCGCAACGGGGGGCTGTGCCGCCAACGTGGCGGTGAATCTCGGAAAGCTCGGTCGCAAGGCGACCATTGTCGGCCGCGTCGGGCGCGACGTCTTCGGCCAATTCATCTGCGAGGCTCTGGGTAACCTCGGCGTCGATTGCGCACACGTCGTCGAGTCGCGGACCGCCGACACGAGCGGGTCGTTCATCGTCAACGTCCGAGGACAGGATCGACGGTTTATCCACTGCACCGGAGCCAACGCCGAGTTCACCGGAGACGAGATCACTTTCGAACTCCTCGCGCAGTGCCGCGCGGTTTATCTCGGCGGCTATGGTCTCAGCGATCTTCCTGCCGCCGAGACGATCGCGGCGCGCTACAAAGTGGCGCGCGATGGAGGAGCGCTCACAATTCTCGACGTCGCGATTCCAGGCCCGGCCGACTACTGGCCGAGATTGCGACCGATCCTTCCGCACACGGACGTCTTTCTACCGAACAATGACGAAGCAAGGATCATCACCGGTCTTGATGATCCCTCCGAGCAGGCGCGCGAGTTCCATCGCGCCGGCGCGAAGACCGTGGTGATCACCTGCGGTCACGGCGGCGCAGTGCTCGTCGACGACTCCGGGACCTATCGCGCCGAACGGTTTCCGGTGGAGTTCGTTGACGGCACCGGCAGCGGAGATGCATTCGCCGCCGGCTTCATTCATGCCCGGCTGGCCGGTCATGAGAACCTTGCAGCGCTCCGCTACGGCAGCGCGCAGGGAGCAAGCTGCGTGCGCGCGATCGGTGCGACGGCGGGCGCCTTCGACGTCAAAGAACTCGAAGAGTACATCGCGTCACACGATCTGGCGATCTGCCGCGTCTAAGCCGTTGTTCGCGATTCATCAAGCCGGAATTTCAAATCCGGTGCGCTGCTCTCGAGAGAGCATCCGGTTCGCTTCGTCGTCGCCGACAAAGTGCTCTTTCTTCGGATCCCATTTGAGGGAGCGGCCCAGACGCATTGAAATGTTCGCGAGATGGCAGGCCGTCGTGCTCCGGTGCTGGCTTTCAACATCCGAGAGCGGAGCGTGCCGCGAGCGAAGGCAGTCGAAAAAGTTCCCCATGTGATTGATGATCGCATCGAGCTTTCCGGTCCGGATCGGCCGATCGAGATTATCGTGCGGATAAAGCTTGTACTCGGCCCTTGCGAACGGCTTGCCGGTAAGCTCTTCCACCGGTTTGCCGGAAAGAACTCCCCGATTCATGAAGATGCGCCCCGCCTCTCCCTCCACGAGCACACCGCTGCGGCCGGTGTCCTTCACCGTCACGACGATTCCGTCGGCATAACGGAGCGTGGCTTCGAAATCGAGCGGCACGTTGTAGCCGTTGATGACCGTCGGAAATTTCGCTTTCGATTCAATTTCGACCGGTCCTGATCGATCGTGCCCGATCGCCCATTGTGCGATGTCGACGTTGTGCGCCCCCCAGTCGGTCATCTGCCCGCCGGAATACTCGAGCCACCACCGGAACGTGTAATGGCATCGCTCGGGAATGTACGGGACGTCCGGGGTCTGTCCCTGCCAGAGATTCCAGTTCAGATTCTTCGGCGGCTGCTGCGGCTGAAACGGGCCTCCGATTTCGTTCTTTCCGAGGACCACTTCAACCCGTTTGATCTTGCCGAGGCGACCGGAACGTGCGATCTCACAGCCCAGCCGGAAGTTCTCGTCGCTCCGCTGCCACGATCCGACCTGCAGCACGCGGCCGGTTTCGCGAACGACTTTGACGAGCTGCTTCCCCTCGTCGATTGTGAGTGTGAGTGGCTTCTCACAGTAGACATCTTTGCCGGCGCGGCAGGCGTTGATCACCATCGTCGTATGCCAGTGGTCCGGCGAGCCGATGGTGACGACGTCGATGTCGCGCCGTGCGAGGATGTCGCGGTAGTCTTCGTACGTGTCGACCTTCCCGCCGAACTCCGCTTTCGCC
>JBFWWA010000028.1:0-15430 GCA_050246455.1 Planctomycetaceae bacterium | reverse complement strand
GACAATCAAGCCGCTGGTGTATCGATCGATGCGGTGCACAATTCCGGGCCGGAGCAGGCCGGGGCGGGGGGACTGCCGGTCGAGGTGATACTGCACCGCGTTGCAGAGCGTGTCGGTATTGTGCATGCCGACCGGGTGAGCGATTTGCCCGGGAGGCTTATCGACGACGATCAGCCACGGATCTTCGTAGACAATTTCGAGCGGGCCTTGCTCGGATGCCAGCAGTTTGTCGGGGGGCTCGACGAGCTGAACCGAAACGAACTCGCCTCGGCGAACCCGATGTTCCAGCGGGACGGCGACTCCGTTGACCTGGACGAGTCCCGCGTGGATCATCCGCTGCATCGCGAACGGCGTGTAGTTCCGAAAATGGCGGAGAAGGAAGGTGTCGATGCGCCCGCCTGCAAGATAGCGCTCGACAACCAGTTCCGCGACGAACGGAGCACCGGGGAGAGAATTCGAGTCGCTCTGCGCCGAGAGTGCGGGATGCGGCGCGGCGGCCCGATTCACAGCAGGTCCAGCTTGTTGTGCCGGCGCTGGGGACGGCTGCAGTCGCCGCAGAGGCCGTAGACCTCGAGGCGATGCTCATTCATCCGGAAACCATGCTCGGCCGCCACGTCTTCCAGAATGCGTGAGATCATCTCGTTGTGGAATTCAATGAGATTGCCGCAGCCCCGGCAGATGAAATGGTCATGCTGCGGGTAGCCGTAGTCGTGCTCGTACACTTCGCGGCCGTTCGGTCGCGCGACGCGGCGGAGGATTCCCGCTTCGACGAGGAGCTTGAGCGTGCGGTAGACGGTGGGACGGCTGACATTGCGGCCGTCATGGCGCCCGGAGACTCGCGAAGCGAGTTCGTCCGCATCGAAGTGGTGATGGCTCGAGAAGACTTCTTCGACGATCACGGCGCGCTCGTGCGTCAGCCGCATGCTTTTCGTCGCCAGAAACTCCTGAAACTTCTCGACCGGCGATACGGCCATATCGAGAGACGAGATGTCGCTCACCGATCCTGCCCCCTTATTGTCTCCTGGCACTGGCAAGATCCGGTTGGTATCTCCAAAACCGCGCGAATTCCCAAGCCACGATGCATCGTTCAACGAGTTTTGTCAGCGAACATCATTCCCGGCCGGTTCGAATCGCCCCGAGCATTTTCTCGAGCGCGGCTTCGAGCTTCTCCGGTGTTTCGTACTCTCCTGCGTCGATGGCAGCCTTGATCTGAGCGAGCCGGGCGGCCCGGATTTCGGGCGATTGACTCGCTTTATCGAGCAGTCTGCCGGCCGAGGAAATCTCGACCTCGTCGCGAGGAGCGGCCGTGGGCGGCGTGTTCGTCTTCGGCGCAGCGGCCGGGGCCTGCTGGCGAATGGGAACGCTCCGCTGGACCGAGCCAGGTCCGTTCACTTCCATGTCGGCACTCCCTGCCTGTCGATCGGAAAGCGGCGTGGAGGGAGGTTCGCCCCCTTCCAGATGGTCTCCATCATACCGCAAAACGGGAATTGGCTTCAACCGGGGCTTTCGAGAGGCTCGCATTTCGGGCACACCACAAATTCTTCGGACCGTCGCCGCGACCGTCAACCCGTGTCGATCGCTGCGGAATAGGAACCGGGTGCGCGTCCTCTTGCTCCCGTGGCATGGTATTCGTATCGACCGGCGGAGCACGGCGATTGAGATCGGCCGGCCGACTTCACGATAACCGCACCGGATCGGCGTTCACCGTTCCTGAGTTGCGGGCTGTGACGCAAGGACAATGAAATTGCCATGTTGCAGCAAATCAACGCCGACACGTCCGAGTGTTGCCGAAACGCAACGTCCCGGCAGATTCGGTCAATGCGGAACGATCGATACCGGGGGGCCAGGCTTCTCGGCCCGGAAGGGTGCATGGATCTCAGCCCCGAAGGGGCGGCATCGTCGAGCCGGGGTGCGTAAGCCCCCGGATGACTAGATCGCCCCTCCGGGGCTTTCAATGCGTCACCGATTGTTCACGACCGCGCGCGTTCCGAATGCGTGCTAACGCGGATCAACCGCGGGCGTACGGCCCCGTCGCCATTGCGCCGGCTTTCGCGTCACGGAATCCGGCGGTGACGCATTCACGGAGTGTGGCGAGCACCGGGGCGATGTCATCGCGGCTGACGTCGAGGTGCGTGCAGGCCCGCAGCCGGTGAGGACCGGCGGCGTTGATGCGCACGTTCTTCGCGAGGAGTGCGGCGGAGAGCTGGGCGGCGTAGCCGAGTTCGGGGTCGACGTCAAAGAAGACGAGGTTCGTTTCGACGTCATCGGGACGGATACGAAGCCCGTCAATATCGGCGATGCCGCGCGCGAGGAGTTGCGCGTTCTCATGATCCTCTGCGAGACGCTCGACATGATTTTCGAGGGCATAGATCGCGGACGCGGCGACGATTCCCGCCTGACGAAGCGCGCCGCCGAAGAGTTTTCGCGAGCGACGGGCGTGGTCGATTTCTTCGGACGAGCCGACGAGGATCGACCCCATCGGGCAGCCGAGCCCTTTTGAGAAGCAGATGGAAATGGTGTCGACGGTGCGGCCGATCTGCGCCGGCGAATAGCCTTTCGCGATGATGGCATTGAAAACCCGCGCGCCGTCCATGTGAACTTTGAGTCCATGCTCGTGCGCCCAGGCGGCGATGCTTTCGAGCTGTTCGAGCGGATAGGCGCGGCCGCCGCCGGAGTTCGTGGTGTTCTCGACACAGACGAGCCGCGTGCGGCAGAGGTGCTGGTTGTCGGCTCGAATTTTTCCGCGGAGTTGCGGCAAATCGAGCATGCCGAAATCGCCCGGCAGCGTGCGGCAGGTCGTTCCGCTCAATACGGCGGGGCCGCCTGCCTCGAAGTTCGCGATGTGACCGGTCTCGTGGATGAGCAGTTCATCTCCGGGCTGGCAGTGGACCCGGACCCCCATCTGGTTCGACTGCGTCCCCGAGCAGGCGTAGACCGCGGCTTCCTTCTCGAACAACTCCGCAACCATCGCTTCGAGGCGGTTGACCGTCGGGTCTTCGGCCGACATGTCATCGCCGACTTCGGCGCTCGCCATCGCATCGCGCATGGCGCGGGTCGGCCTGGTGACGGTATCGCTGCGGAGGTCGTAGATTTTCCCGGCCATCGTTCGGCTGCCCTTGTTCCCAGGGAAAGCCTTCCCGGGGCGGAATTGAGTGTGGCGCTGGAGCGGCGCTATTTACTCACTTTAATCGGACAAGGGACCCGCAGCAATTCGCGAACTTTACCGGTCTTCCGTCGGTCTTTACGATGGGACCAGGACATTGATCCGCATCTGGGCCGCGAGAATCGCACGATACCCACAGAGCACCGGGAAATTGATGACAGCCCCGACCGAACAGCCGCTTCGCATTCCCCGCATCGATTGCCGGCGCGACAACGCGCTCGAGCTCTTTGCCGCGCTCCGCGAAAAACTCAGCCCGCGCGGCGACGTCGTTTCCGAAGCCGGGAAACAGCGGACGATGGAACTCTTCGGCGAGGCGCTTTCACCGCAACAGGTGGTCGAACGAATCTGCCGCGACGTTCGCGAGCGGGGACTGACGGCGGTCCTCGAATACTCTCGAAAGCTCGACAAGAAAGAACTGGCGGCTGAGACGCTTCGGGTCCCCGCGGCGGATCTGGCAGCTGCGCACCGGGCGGCCGATCCCGGTTTTCTGGCAACGATTCGCCGCATCCGCGACAACGTCGCCGAGTTTCAGGGGCGGATTCTTGTCGAGAACGGAGGGCTCATTCGTGAATCTGGCGGCGGGCGCGTCGAGCTGTGGCAGCGCTACCTTCCGCTCAAACGGGTCGGCATCTGCATCCCCGGCGGTGCGGCGGCGTATCCGTCAACGCTGCTCATGACGGCAGTGCCGGCTCTGGCGGCAGGTGTGCATGAAATTGCCGTCGTCGCGCCGCCGACCCCGTTCGGCGCGTACAACGCCGACTTGCTCGCTGCGTGCCACGAACTCGGCATCAGCGAAGTTTACCGGATGGGGGGCGCGCAGGGAGTGGCGGCGCTTGCGTACGGAGTGGAAGGGGTGCCGCGGGTCGACAAGATTGTGGGGCCCGGGAATCTTTTCGTCGCGCTAGCGAAGCGGTACGTCTTCGGCGAGGTCGATATCGACAGCATTGCCGGCCCGAGCGAAGTCGTGCTGCTGGCGGATGATTCCGCGCGGGCCGATTACATCGCGAGCGATCTCATCTCGCAGGCGGAACACAGCCCCGGCTCGGGAGTGCTCATCACCTGGCATGCGCCGCTCATCGATGCGGTCGAAAAGGAGCTGACGGCCCAGCTCGCACAACTGCCGCGCGGCGACCTCGCACGGCAGAGCCTCGAAGATTACGGGGCGCTGATTCTGGCGCGTGACGCCGAGGAAGCGGCGCGCTACGCCGACCTCCTCGCGCCGGAGCATCTCCACATTTCGACGGCCGACCCGGAGGCAATGCTCGAAAAGGTGCAGAATGCCGGCGCGGTCTTTTTAGGGCACTACACGCCGGTTGCACTCGGCGATTATGTGGCGGGCCCGTCGCACGTCCTGCCCACCGGCGGGACCGCGCGGTTCGCCAACGGCCTCTGCGCGAATGACTTCCTGAAACGCTCATCGATCATTTCGTATGACCGGGCCGCCCTTGCCGCAGCAGCGGACGACGTCCGCCTGATGGCCGCAAAGGAAGGGCTGACCGCCCACTCGGCGAGCGTCGATATTCGCCTGCGCGACTGAGTTCATTCAGTCGTCAAACGGCTTGAGCAGGCTTACGGCATCGCTTGTCCGGTAGCACCTGGAACAGATCTCCGCACGACCTCGTCGCTACTTATCGTCGGCGAGATGTTCCGTTTGGTATCCACGGCGGCGAACGATATTGGTAGTCACGAAGTCTGCCTGTTCTTCGAGGGGAACCGATTCCGGTGTGCCGGCAGCAACGGACGCGATCATTGTCGAGTTTACCACGCGGCGCCGGCTGTCATCGGGATTGAGAATCTTCGCGGCGTGTAACGTTCCCTGCCACGCGGAACCGTTGCTCGTGTACGGTGCGCTACTGTTGTTCACGAGCAAAATCTGATGGCTTTGGTTCGAGAAGCATTCAACGCACGTCGTGTAGGGGCGAAGCATTTCCTCACCTCGTCCGAACATCGGATTATGCTGTTCGAGCAGTCGGTCTGGAGTGAGGCCGAGGTCGTGGGCGCAGCGCGCGTAGTCCGAAATGGCGACTTCGGATGCCACTTCGGACGGCTCGTAGCCGAGCATGAGGAAGCATTCGTCGGGTCCGCCGTCGCGATGCAGCTTCGTCGTCACCTGCTGGTCAAACCGGCCCAGCGAAAGATACGAAAGCTCGCGCGATGCGCCTTGGAGATGAATCGCACTGAGGTTACGTTTAAGCGCAACCATGAAGCTGCGAAGGGCGACCGATGTCGAAGCCGAGCCGAGATCAATGAGACAGAATCCCGGTGCGTCGAAATTGACGCGGCAGACGCGCTCGTAAACGGCGGCGGAGAGCCGGTCGTCCGGCAGATCCGCCGATGTCGTGAGGCAGTAGTCGCACGGTGAGAATGGCGCGTGGGTGTTAGCGGACAGGTGACGTTCTCCGGCGATTGTTGTCGGCGGACAGGACGGGGGAATTGTTTCCGCTGCGCGGTGTCGCGGCAAGACCGACTCGTTCGAAACACATAAAAAAAGCCCGGGGAACGCATTCCCCGGGCTTGTATTGCTGATCGCTGAAAGCTGATCGTTGAAACCTATTCCCTCAGTGCTGGAACAGGAACTCTTTCGAGTTCAGGATCGCCCAACCCACATCTTCGAGGGCCTGGCGACGATCGGCGGCGGAGGCGACGTGCTTTTTCGACGCTTCCATTTCCTCGGGAGCCGGGTTTCGCGAAAGGGCCGAAAGATAGAGAGCGGTGACGATCTCTTCGTCTTTCTTCCCTTCCTTGAACATGGCGGCGATGCGCGAGTTCTCGTCACGCAATTTGTTGTGGACGACCGGGCCGTTGATCATCTGCAGCGCCTGCGAGAGGTTCGATTCGCTCGAACGTTCGCACTGGCAGGCCATCTCGCGCTGCGGCTGGCCGAAGATCTTGAGGAAGTAGTGATCGGTCGGCGGATCGGGGAGCTCGACCGCGCGGGTGCCGGCCGGCAGACCGGCGAAAGTTTCCGGCACGCCGGTGACGTGGCAGATTCCGTCGAGGAGCTGCTCGGCGGTGAGAAGCCGGGTCGTAGCGTGCGAGGCGTAGATTTCGTCGTCCTTGTTGAAGTCGTTCTTGCGGCTGCTGAGCTGGTAGGTCCGGCTCTGCATGATTGTCTTCACGACCCACTTCTGGCTGAAGTTATGCGCGGCGAACTGCTTGGCGAGTTCGTCGAGCAGAGCGGCGTTGGACGGCGGGTTCGAATCGCGGAAGTCGTCGACCGGTTCGACAATGCCGCGTCCCATCAGGTGCCCCCAGATCCGGTTCACGGAGCAGCGGGCAAAGAACGGGTTTTCGGCGCTGGTGAGCCAGTCGGCGAAGACCTTGCGACGATCCTGCTCGGCCGGAACGTCGACATCTCCCTTGAGGAGGAGATGCACCTTCATGGTTTTGCCGGTGCGGGGCTGCTGAATTTCGCCCGAGGCGTTTGCGAAGACGACTTCCTCATCGGCAGCGGTCCCACCGGGCTTGCGTCCGACGCGGGTGAAGGCGGCGGCGATGCCGTAGTAGTTGTCCTGCGTCCAGCGCTCGAACGGATGGTTGTGGCATTTCGCGCACTGAATGCGGATGCCGAGGAACAGCTGCGCTGTCGTTTCGGTGGCGTCGTTCGGGTCGCGGCTGGCGCGCCAGTAGTTGGCGGGGGGATTCTCGTAAACGCTTCCGCTCGCCGTGAGAAGCTCGCGGGCGAACTGATCGAGCGGCTTGTCGGTCCGGACGCTGTCGTAAATCCAGCGGCGGAATTTGTGCACTCCTGAAGCCTGCAGCTTCTTGCTGTTCGAACGGAGCACGTCGCTCCACTTGAGAGTCCAGAACGAGGCAAAGTCGTTGCTGTCTACGAGCTGATCGATCAGCCTGGTTCGTTTGTCGGGGGAGGCGTCGGCCAGATACGCGGCCGCTTCATCAATGCGCGGCAGCCGGCCGGTCGTATCGAGGTAGGCGCGGCGCACGAACTCTTCATCGGTGCAGAGGTCCGACGGCAGAATCTGCAGCCGCTGAAGTTTTTCGAAGACGAGGTTATCGACGAAGTTGTTCGGCTGCGGATTCGTCCAGGCGAAGCCTTCGACATCTTCGAGGAACGTCATGTAGCTGGTCGACATCTTGTCGAGGTAACGGGCGAGAATGGCCGATTCGCCGCGCCCCACCTTTTCCACCAGCCCCGCTTCCGAGACGGTTGCGACCGATTCGTTCGATGAACTGAAGCAGGTCAGCGCGGTGATATCGCGGATGCTTCCATCGCTGAAGTGTCCGTTGACGTAAACCTGCTGCCGCTTCCCGTCATGATGGAAGACGCGGGCCGACGGGAGCACTTCAATTTTGACGAGCTCGGGAACTTCAGGAGCGTCGAGCCGGAGTCCTTCGCCGATCCAGTCGTGCAGGGCGCGGTACGACGGATCGCCTTTATGCAGGCGACGGCCGCCGCCGTGTCCGACTTCCATCAGAGGCTTCTTGAGAATCAGGCTCTGCGCGGGATTCATGATGTTCGTGCGGCGGCCGAAGTACTCGGAGCGGAGCGTCAAGATGTCGAGCGGCGGATCGAACGCACGCAGTGAGAGACGGAAGCCACCCTTGCCCGAAGGAGAGCCGTGGCAGGCACCCATGTTGCAGCCGGCCTTGGTGAGGGCGGCGAGAGTTTCATTCTTGAAGCTGACGGGGGGACGGGTTCCCATTTCCTTGACGACGACGTCGACCGTGTTCGTCAGCTTGCCGATCGTGGCGGTGATCTTCGCCGTGCCGTCGGCCACCGGATGGGCAATACCGTTTTCGATCGTCACGATTTTCGGATCGGAAGAGGCGAACACGGCAGCCGGCGTGAGGTCGCGCGTTTCCGCGGAGCCGTAGGTGCCGGTAACGATGAGCTGCTGCCGGCTGCGATAGCTCTTGAGTTCGAACTTCGCAGGTTCAATGGCGATCGCGGTCGGTTCGCCGACGACGACTTTCGAGTCGGCTTCGCTCCCGGCGGCAGGAGCCGGTTTGTCCTCGGCGTGAAGCCGAAGGTTCCAGCCAGGCATTGCGAGGGCCAGAGTGCCCGCAAGAACAATCAGGATCCGCCGACCGACAGGACGCCAGTTTCGCATGGTAGGTCCCCCGAACAATCCGTTGTGGCGAGCAGGTTGGATTCGCAGTGGCTTTATGAGGACGGATTCACAAATCCGCAATCAACGATTCAATTCTGGTGTGTCTTTCGTATCGGCGAGCGACGGAGTCGCGTTATTCCACGGTGAGGCTGGTTGCAGCGGAGGTCGCGGTGAACTTCAGATTCCCGGAGGCGGAAGTTCCCTGGACGGCGAGGTTATTGACTGATCCTGTTTGTGCATCATCCTTTGCGGCGAGCGCAATTTCAAGCTCGGTCTTGTCGGCGGGGATCTTTGCTTCGGGAACCGTGACCCCCTTGGGGAGATTCTGAAACGCGAGAACAATCTCGCCGGTGAAGGCGGGATTCCGCTCGACCTTCACCTTCACAGCCAGTTGTCCCTTTCGAGCAACCTTCGCGGCGCCCGCGTCGATTGTCAGCTTGAAGGGTTCCTGCAGGCTGAGACCGATGCCCGGAACAGGCTGCGTGTGGGTGTCTTTGTCTTTTTTCAGCGTCGCGACGAAGACCCCCGTAAAGTCGCCGAGCGGGACCTTGTCGTTCGCAGTCAACGTGACGACTGCTTCGTTCGCGTCTTTCGCAATCGGCTTGATCTCGGCGGTGACTCCCGGCGGGAGACCGGTTTTCTCGGGCGTAATGGCGAGCGCTATTTCTTCCGTGAAGCCGGCGTTCCGCTGAGCGACGACTTTGAAGGTCGTCTTGAGATTGCGACCGAAGACGACCGCAGCCGGTTCGGTCTTGAGCGTGAAGTTGGGTTTCGGGCCGACGCCGACGGCGACTGATTCGGCGAGTGCCATCGGCTGCCACGGCATGTTGTTCCATTGTGCTTTGAGTGCGTCGTTGACGGTTGCCGCGACTTGAATGGCCGTCTCGCCGTTCTTGCCGACGCCGACAACACGAACCGGAAAGACCTTGCTTCCGGCGGCGTCGGGCGTTGTCGTGACTGTGAGGACCACGCTGTTCGTTCCCGTGCCGATGACGGTCGGAACGGCGGTCACGCCGGCCGGCGGATCGGCCAGGGAGACGGTAATCGGGCCGTTGTAGCCTTTGCGGGCGGCGGTGACGGTGAGCATCGCCGTTCCACCCTGCGGGATGTTGATGTTGTCAGCCGATGCGGTGAGATCGAATGTTGCGGTAACCGGTTTCACTTCGACGCGGTACCCGAACCGGCTGCCGCCGCGCGCGGAAAGGTCTTCGATGGCGAGCGTGTAATCGCCATCGGCCGGGAACGCGAAGTTGAACGTGCCGTCGTTCGTTCCGTTGTCGTCTGCTTCGGCAACCTTGCTGCCATCGGCCTTGTAAAGCCGCATGACGAGGTCGCTCGGCGCGTGGGCACTTCGTGTGACGGCCGTGAAGGTGTAATTCTGATCTTTCTTCGCGGTGAAGATGAAGCGATCGATGTCGTTGGGCTTGTCGAAGCGTCCGTTGAGATGAGCGCCGAGTTCGACGCGGGACGCTTTGTCGGCCGCATCGTTCGGCTCTGCTTCGACGGCTTCGGTCGCATCGCTCACCAATACCGTGGCGAATGCGCTGCTCTGGCCGTTGGGGAATCTGGCGGAGACGTTCATGCAGGGCTGCTTCCAGTCGGCCGGGACAGCCGTTGCGATGGCTTCGAGTCCCTCGACCTGCGAACCGGAGAACGCGAGCGGAGTCGTTTTGCCGCGCTGGATTCCCATCGGGTAGGGGACCGTGACGCAGGGAAAATCTCCCATGCGCAGGCGATAGAAGAATCCTCCACCCTGATACCGGATGTCGCTGACTTCAACGAGATACTCTCCCGCCGTCTTGAATGTGTACGAGAGCTGCGAATCCCCCATGAGACCCGGCTCGTCGTCGCTGTAAGCGAGTTCGCGGCCCGCCATGTCGAGAATGCGAATGAGCGGATCGAGCGGCGACCCGATGCGCCGCGCGAGAACCTCGAAAGAGATCCGCTGGCCGGCGGCGGCGGGGAACTTGTAGTAGTCGCGCGCGAGGGAATCGAGCGAACCATCGACCGCGCACGGAAGTGCGACCGTCTGTGCCATTGCCGCCGTCTTGTTTCCGGGCGATTGGGCGACCGACGGGAGATCGTCGACAGCCAGCAACCGGAGCGGAGAGACACCCCCCGGAGTGGCGACGCGCACACCGTAGATGCCGACCGGGACATCGGCGGGAACCGTCAGCCGATAGCTCACTTCGGCCGCGTTCTTCCCGTTGTCTTTGACGTCGGGTGTGAGTGCAGCCTGGCAGTTGAAACCGATCCAGACGTCGGAGACGCCCGCGAGCCCGCCGCCGCGCACCTTCACGTCAGTGGCTTGCCCGGGCTTGACCGCCTGCGGCGAGAATCCACCGATTGAGGGGACCTGGGCCTCGGCAGTTGTCGAACTCAGCAGTGCGAGGAGTGCGGCGGTCGTCAATACAGCGCGGCGGGCGACGGCCATCAGGCGGGTCTCCGTGGCATGAACTTATCGGCGGATGTTGATCCTTCCACTATACGGAGGTTGGGCAGGGGGCGTCAAAGCAAAAGGGAGATCCCGCGGGACCGGACGGGGGAGTCAACCGGGTGACGGGTCGACGGCTCCCTGCCGCGAGTTCCTCGCAATGCGGGGGCGGTGGTCCCTTCATCTGCGGATCACTCACTGTCGCCGAGAAGAACCCGCGTGCAGCGCGCGATACTGCACTGGACATTGAACATCCAAAAACCGATTCTGTTCGTCGGTTGCGTGGCGCTCGCCGCCGGCCTGCACATCTCTCGAGCATCCTCACCATTCAGGAGAGCCAGCCGTGTCAATGATGAAGGAATTCAAAGAGTTCGCGATGAAGGGGAACGTCGTGGATATGGCGGTCGGCATCATCATTGGCGCCGGTTTCGGCAAGATCGTGTCGTCGTTCGTGAATGACGTCGTCATGCCGCCGATCGGGATGCTGATCGGGAATCTCGACTTTTCGGATCTCTCGATCAAGTTGAAGGATGCCGAACAGCTGGCGGACGGAACGATGTCGAAGCCGGTGACTTTGAATTACGGGCTCTTCGTCAACTCGGTGATCGATTTCGTCATCGTCGCGTTCGTGATCTTCATGCTGCTGAAGCAGATCAATCGGTTGAAGCGGTCGAAGGCCGAGGATCCCACGACGCGCGAGTGCCCCCGCTGCATCTCGACAATTCCGATCAAAGCGACCCGCTGCCCGCAGTGCACTTCAGAGATCGCCGCGGCGTGAGCGGGAAGTTGAACCAGCTCCCGCTGCGATTCCGGGGCACACTTCGTTTCGCTCCGGCTACCCGATTTCATTCCAGAGAATCGAAAGTTTCCCGAGGAATTGTGGCGGTTCGACAGTGTCAGTGCCCGCCCGCTTTTTCCGCGGGTGCGGCTTCGTGATCCGGCTCTGTTTTCCCGTGCCCCCCGTCGTCGGGGTCATCGATGAGCGTTTCCGCATCGCTCCGCGCAGGGGCGCTGTTCGGCATCGGAGTGCGGTCGTTGCCCCGGGTGACGAATTCGTCGAGCGCGAAGATCTCGACGCGGGATTCCGGCACCTCGGAGCCTGCTCCCTGGAAGATGGCTTTCGGCTCCGGCTCGCCGTCCTGCGTGATGCGGATGCGTTTCGGGTCGATTCCCTGACTCACGAGAAACCGCATCGTCGTGAGGCCCCGCGCCTGACAAAGCTGCCACGGATCGGTGAATTCTCCGTCGAGCTTGAGCGGTCGGTTTGGGGAATAGACGCGAATCTCGACCTTGTTCGGTTTGCCGAGTAACAGCGGGACGAGGAGTTTCACGCGCTCTTCCGCCTCCTTGGTGAACTCGGCGGAGTTGTCGGGGAAGGGGGCTGTTGTGCCGATGCTGTGCGTCTTGTTGAAGTGACGGAAGATGACCATTCGCGGCGGCTTGGTCGCAGCGACGCCGACCATGTTCCGGCGTCCCTCGGCGCGCAGCGTCGCCATTGCGAGGCCGCGACCGGGACCGCGGCCGCTCTCGAAGAAGCCGACCGTGGTTGCGTCATCGGGGCCGATGAACGACGTCGAACGGGAACCGCGGTTCACACCGAGGGGATCTTCAAAGTACTGCGCAACAGCTTGCTTCACCGGCTTCGACTGGCCGGTGATCCACATGACCAGGAAGAATGCCATCATCGCGGTGACGAAGTCGGCGTAGGCGACTTTCCACGCACCGCCGCCACCTTTACCAGCCATGAGGAACCTGGGATTTAGGAATTAGGAAGTAGGGGTTAGGGATGGCCCATGCCGACAGCTTCGCCGTCGAATTTCTCCCGACTCTCAACTTTCGACTCTCAATCCTCAACTACGCGGCATCAACTTCGCGGAAGAGCTGTTCCATTTCGGTTCGGCTCGGACGGTATTCCGTACCGACGCCGCGGAGCGCGGTCTCGATGATGGCTTTCGGCGGATGGCCGTGAGCCGCGCCGATGATGATTGCGGCGATCGCGCGGAAGAAGCCGATCTCGGCGACACCAAGAAACTCCATTCGTGCCGCGAGCGGACCGAAGAAGCCGTACGACATCAGAATCCCGAGAAACGTTCCGACGAGCGCGGCACCGACCTTGTGACCGACCTCTTCGACGGGGCCGCCGATGGCGCCCATCGTGATCACGATACCGAGCACGGCCGCGACGATCCCGAACCCGGGGAGTCCGTCGGCGGTCTTCTGCAGCACGTTCACAGGTGCGTGATGTTCTTCTTCGATGATCTTGAGCTCGGCGGCGAGCATCGCCTGCATCTGCTCCGGAGTTGCGCCGTCAACGAGCGGGGCGAGCCCGTTGCAGATGAACTCCACGGCGTGATGGTCCTTGGCGACTCGCGGATACTTGTTGAAGACCTCGCTGTGATGCGGATCGCTGACGTGCCGTTCGAGGGTCAGAATGCCGTCGCGGCGCGCAATGCGCAAGAGGTCGTACAGCATCTTGAAGAGCTCGCGGTACGTCGCGCTGTTGTAGGGACTTCCTTTGAGCGCGGTCATGATCCCTTTCATCATGTCGATGATGACTTTGGTGGGCGACATCATGATGAGCGCCCCCATCGCCGCACCGCCGATCGTCACCATTTCTGAGGGGTGAATCAGCGCGTGGATATGTCCACCGGCCCAGGTGAAGCCGGCCAGCACGGCTCCGATCACCACCACGGCTCCAATGATGACTGTCATGGGGTCGTCGACCGATCTAAGGGAATTTGCCCGGGGAAGGGGTTTTAGCGAGCGTGACGCTGCGCGAACTCCGAAACCGGAGCACCCATCTCCTGATTCTTCGACGGTCCGGAACGGGCTCTGCAGAAGTCCAACGGAATTGCGGCTTTTCGCGCTGGAACGGCTTGCGACGGTCAACCCGGTTCAATCGATTCCTGACGGCTGTTTCGCGTGGAGTCTGCAACCCGTGGAGGGGTTTACCTCCCTAATGTCCATTGCGTTACTGGTTTCCAGCATTAGGTTTAGGAGACTTCTAAGTGTTAGTACTGATATCGTCGGATTCATGATGGATCGTGAGCAGCGCAATAATCGGAGGCTGCCTCCCACAACGGGGCGCGATGCCGCCATCATTCGCAATAAGGGTCGCGACGAAGTCGCGCTGATCGTCAACCTGTCAGCGCAGGGATTCCGGATCTGTACGCACGCCAGTTTCCCTGTCGAGGTGGGAGACGTGATCCGTCTGGAAACAACCGACGGGCATCACACGGCGCGCGTCGCGAACATTGAAGCAAAGGAAGACCAGCTTCATATCGGACTGGAGAGAGTGCACGATGCCCCGGTCGAAAACGCCCGCGACCAGGTGCGGAGACAGCGGCGCGGGGTGCGCCTGAGCAGGCCCGGCATGGAATTCGGAAACCTGATCAGCTACGTCCTCCTCCCGATTGTGATCGGGGTGGCGCTGCTCTTCGTGATCGTCGGCTGGGACGGGATCCGCGAGACACTCCAATCCCTTCGCCAACTGTTCCGGTAGCGGACGGAACGCGTCGTTCAATCGACGATAAGGCCGAGGAAGTTCTTCTTGTTGGTGGCGTCGCGGATCTTCTGCTGGATCCGCTGCATGACCTGCTGCGCTTTCCGCTCCCCTTCGAGCTGCGCGATGGAATAGGTGGTTCCGATCGTGCCGTGCAGCGTCGTGACCGACTTTCGATACATTTCATAGCCGCGCTGCGCTTGCGTCATGTTTTCAAACTGCATGCGCGGCACGACGTAGTTCTCGTAGATCAGCTGGAACCACTCGCGCTGACCGGCCGAGCTGGTGTCTCCCATATCGAGCTCTTTGATGCATCGCCACAGCCGGAGCCCGCCGTCGCGCAGCCCGCGGCGAGCATCCGCCCAGTCTTTTTTATCCTGATTGTTGGCGTGCATCCGTTCTTCGGGGTTCAGATCGCGATTCATATTCTTGAGCCGGCCGATCAGATCCGTAAGCTGCTTTCGTTGACGGACGAGGTCGCGGTCGAGCTCAATCGATGCCAGCCAATCGGCTTCCATTCGGTCGAACGATTCCTTCATCGCGTCGCCGAAGACGGGAATTCCGAGTGGTTTCGGCAGCGGCGGGACCTGGGCTCCGGCTCCGGCGAAAACTTTCATCGCCGGTCCTGCCGCGTCCATCTCCGGCATGGCGGCCATACCGGGATGCATCGGCATCATTCCCGGCGGCATCATCTGGCCGGGCGGCATTGCGAACATTGGTGCGCCCATCGGCGGGACTCCCATGGGAGGGGCGACCGGCGGGGCGACGTGGAGATAAACGGTGACGGCAGGATCGATCCCTTCAATCGGCGACGGAAGCGGCGCGTCGAGGTAGGGATTCGTTCCGTTCATCGCATCGTAGGGGGCGCCATTCAGCTGCCACATCGCGACGATTCGCGGATCGACCCCGGCAGCGTGCAGAAGCTGGCGGAGCGACCACTGCGCGACGACCTGCGGCGCGGCTTGCCGGACTTCATCCGGGACGAGAAAGATCAGGCCATGGGGAACGGCAGGGGGCTTGATCCAGATCCAGCAGAAGTGCGGAGGAAGTTCGACTCGCTCCCACGCCTGGGATGGGGGGCGCATGGCAAAGGCCGCGAAAGGATCGACGGCTCCCATCGGCATTTGCGGTTGCGTCTGCGACATCGACCTCGTCTCTGCGGGATCAGGCCCTACTCACCGGCAACCTTATTCTACTCCGGAATGAGAGGGATTCCAGAGGGGGAAGCTCGAGGAAGTATTCGACCGGATGTTTTTTTC
>JBFWWA010000027.1:0-15553 GCA_050246455.1 Planctomycetaceae bacterium | reverse complement strand
GCCGGGACCGGTTCCAAACAGCAGCGGGAACATACCAGCGACGAAGGCGAAAGTCGTCATCAGAATCGGTCGCAAGCGATCGCGGTTTCCCTGGAGAATCGCCTCTTCGCGATCGAGACCCCGCTCCCGGAGCTGATTGATATGGTCGACTTGCAGGATTGACGCCTTCTTCACGACCCCGAAGAGCACGAGAATTCCGAGAGCGGAATAAACGTTGAGGGTCTCACCGCCGAGCCAGAGGCTGAACAATCCGAAGGGGACAGCCAGCGGAAGCGAGAAGAGAATCGTCAGCGGATGGATCAGATGTTCGTACTGCGCAGCCAGAACGATGTACATGAAGACGAACGACAGCAGGAAGATCCAGACGAAGTCCTGCAGAGTTCGTTCCAGTTCGCGGCCGCGGCCGAGGACGCGCGTGGCGCAGCCCGGCGGCAGCCCGCGCTTGTCGGCGGCAGCCTGAATCGCGGCGAGCCGGTCGCCGAGCGCGTAACCGGGGGCGACATTCGCCCGCACGGCAACCATGCGCTGCCGGTCGAGCCGGTCGATGCGTGCGGCGCTGTTGGCCTCCTCAAACTTTACGAGGTTGTCGAGTCGCGTCACCTGTCGCGAATCTTCGCCGTCGCCCGCGGGGCCTTCGTTCTGTGGAGCGGAGTTGATCGAAGCCGTTGGAAGCTTTGTGCGGACATACAGCTGTGAGATCGACTTGGTATCGCGGCGATCGACCTGCACGAGCCGGAGCTCCACGTCATACGCATCGTCTGATTCGACGTCGCGATAGCGCGAAACCCGGTCATCTCCGCCGACGGCGACGCGCAGGATGTCTGCGATCTCGCGGACATCGACGCCCAGGGCCGCCGCACGTTCGCGATCGACGTGCACGAGCAGGTCGGGCTTGTCCAGGCGGAGAGTGATATCGACATCAACCACCCCGGGAATCTGCGCGACATCATTCTTCAGTTCGGTCGTGTACTTCCCGAGCGTTTCGAGGCTCGGACCGGTGATCACGAAATCGATATCTACCGGCGCACCCTGTCGGAACGACGTCAGATTCCGGACTGAGGCGGTGAGGTCGGGATACTTCCTGAGCACCTGACGGACTTCAACCATCTTCTCCCGCTGCGAGAAGTTTCCGTCAAACACTTTCATCGGCGAGCCGTTGACCGTTTCACGCCACAACCGGCCGAACGAAAACGTGCGTTCTTCAATGTCTGAAAGTCGGACGTAGATGCTGGCATTGTTCACGCGCGACAGGCCGCTCGTTCCGATGCTCGCGACGACGTGTTCGATGCCGGGAATCTTCCGCACCTCCGCCTCGACGGTCTGAAGCGTCGCATCCATCGCGCTGATGGTCGTTCCTTCCGGCGCGCCCAGGCGAACTTCAAACTCCGACTCATCGACGTTCGTCGGAATGTAGTCCTGCTGGACCAGGAAGTAGAGCGGGATGTTCGCGAGGATCACCAGGACCGAAAGCCCGCAGACGAGCAGGCGGTGCTTCATCGAAAAGCGAAGGCACGCCATGTAAAAGCCGTCGATATACCGGTAGAAGCCGCGGCGAGACGACGGCTGCTCTCCCGCATTCGTATCGACACCGTGAAGCATGCGGCTGCACATCATCGGCGTGAGTGAAAAGCTGACAAGCATCGAGATCAGAATCGACGCGGTCGCGGTCATGCCGAACTGGAACAGCATGCGGCCGGTCACGCTCGACAGAAACGACACCGGCAGAAACACGATCACGAGCGAGATCGTCGTTGCGAGCACCGCCAGACCGATTTCGCGCGTTCCCTCGATCGCCGCCTCGGTCGGAGTCATTCGTTTTTCTTCGATCAGGCGGAAGACGTTCTCGAGCACGACAATCGCGTCGTCGATAACCACGCCGACCATCAGAACCAGCGCGAGCATCGTCACGTTGTTCATCGTGAAATCGAGTGCGCTCATGACCGCAAACGTCGAGACGATCGATGCGGGAATGGCAATCGCGGCGATGAACGTCGACCGCCACGAACGCATGAACATCAGCACAACCACCGTCGCGAGGATACTTCCCGAAATCAGATGGTTCTGCAGCTCGTGCATCGCGGCGCGAATGTACCGCGACTGATCCTGCAGGACTTCCACCGTTGTATCTTTCGGCAGAAGCTCGCGCGAGCGGGCAAGCCGTTCCTTCACGGCGTCAATTACTTCAACGGTGTTCGTTCCCGACTGCCTCTGCACTTCGAGTGTGACGGCCCGCTTACCGTCATAACGGGCAAGCGTCCGTTCTTCCTTCTGCAGGTCGACAGCTTCGCCGAGGTCGGCCAGACGGACCGGCATTCCGTCGACGGTTGCGACCACAAGGTCCATGAATTCGCGAGAATGCGGGACGCGGCCGAGTGTTCTGAGGCTCAGCTCGCGGCTGCCCGCGTCGACCCGTCCGCCGGGAACTTCCGCATTCTGCCGGATGAGCGCTTCACGAACCTGCGTGATCGAAAGCTGGTACGCCGCGAGCCTGCGGGCGTCGATGTTCACCTGCACTGCGCGGTCGGAGGCGCCATTGATCATGACCTCTCCGACACCCGGCGCCGATTCAATGATGTTCTTGACGAACCGTTCCGCCAGCACATAAAGCTCGCGCCCCTCATGCGGACCGGAGACGACGAGCGACAGGATCGGCGAAGCGTCAAGGTCCTGCTTGCGAACGACGGGAGGATCGATCCCCGGGGGCAATCGGTTGAGCACGCTGCCGATGGCATCGCGGATATCCTGCGTCGCAGCGTCGATGTCGCGGTCGATCTGAAACGTCAGCAGCAACAGCGAGGTGCCGTCGCTCGATATCGAGCGGAGCTCGTCGATTCCCGCGACGGTCGCGACCGCGTCTTCCAGGATTTGCGTTACTTCCGATTCGATTTCGGCTGACGCTGCCCCGGGATAGCTGGTGCGGACGAAAACCGACGGAAGATCGATGCGGGGGAATCGGTCGATGCCGAGCCTTGTGTACGACGCAACGCCCGCCACCACGAACGCCATGACGAGCATGACTGCGAAGACGGGCCGCTTGATGCAGACTTCAGCCAACCACTGCACGAGAGCTCTCCAGGTCCGCCGCGCGATGAGATGGCGCGGTTCACGTCGCGATCACTCGGACGCGTTCGATTCCTCCTGTCCGTTCGACGTGGCGGTGCGCGGCCCGCTCTCGCTGCTGTCGCGCACAACGGTTACCGCCCCGGACTGCCCCTCTGAGGAACGAGCGACGACCAGATCGCCGATCGAAAGCCCTTGCAGGACTTCGACACGTTCCCCGTCCCGGCGTCCGGTTCGAATCGGCTGTTCCGCTGCTTCGCCGTTGCGGACGACCCAAACTTTCTCGATCCCCGCGAACTCCGTGATGGAGCCGGTGGGGACAGTCATCGATTGAGTGTTCCGGTCGACAATGATATCGGCCTCGGCGAACAGGCCCGTGCGCCGATTGCGGTCGTTGTTGGGAACGTCGGCCTCGATCCACAGTGAACGGCTCGACTGGACGAGCGCGGGGCTGACGCGCGAAACGGAAGCGTCAATGGGCTTGTCTTCGCCGGCGAGATGGATCTGGACCGGCTGTCCGGGGCGAATCTGCTCGGCCGCCCGCTCGGGGACGCCTGCGCGAAACCTGAGCGTATCGGCGCGAACAATCGTGACGATCGGATCTCCCGGCTCAACATGTTCACCCGGCGAAACGTGCCGCAGCTCGACGACGCCCTGGTAAGGCGCGACGATCGACGTATCGGTGAGTTGCTTCTTTGCCAATGCGAGTTCCGCACGCCGCACTCCGATGAGCGCGATCTGCGCTCCGACACTGTTCAGTGCGGAGTCGTACCGCGCCTGTGCCGCCTTCTCGAGCGCTTCGGTGCGCTGAAACTCGTCGGTTGTAATCGCTTTCCGTTCGACGAGCTGACGGGCGCGGGCGACGGCAGCCGTTGCTTCATCGAGCGCCGCTCGTTCGAGCATCACCGGCGGTGCTTTCGTTCTGTCGAGGTCTTTTTCCGACTTGTCGGGCGTAATGCCGATCGACGCGCAAGCCTGGGCCAGTTGCGCCTCCGACTGATTGACGCCGAGTGCAAATTCTTTGTCGTCGAGCTTCACCAGTTCGTCGCCGGCCTTGACGATCGAACCAAGGTCGACCGGCACACGTTCGATCTCACCGGCGACGCGAGTGCTCACGACCGATTGCTCGTGAGGCATCAATGTCCCCTGCACTCGAACGGACTTCGGCCAGGGATGCAACTGGACTTCCACGACCCTCACTTCCGGCCTGGTTTTGGGGGCCGGCTCGGCGTTTTCTGCAGTCGGCGCGGCAGACTTGCTGCAGCCTGCAACCAGCAGCAGCATCACGAGCGCACTCAGAGCCCGGAAGCATGCGGGTCGGCGGGAAAGTTCGGTCGGCGTGGCCGGCATGAAAAGTCTCGGTGGGGCGGGTCTCGCGGCGGATTCCGCTTCTCGATGAACTCTATCACCCGCTCGATCGTCGCAGGCAATGGAGAGTTTGAAAAGGCTGAAAAAACGCTGTATTCGGCGGGATATCGTGGCTTGTCCGCAACGAGCGGCCGGTTGGCAGTGGTGCTTTCGTCGCCCGATCGGCCCGTTTGGGCCGAATCTGCGAGATTTCATCAAAATGCATGCCCCGGGGAATGTCAATCAGCGTTCCGGGGATTCAGCGTGGCTTCAGGTCTGCGAAATCACGCGACGGCGGGGATCCCACTCAAAAATCGAGCGTGACATTTGGTCTCCAGCCCCGGGCAGGGCTTGAGTCCCGGTGCCGATTCACTCCCGTTCGCGTGGAGCGGATTCGTCGGCTGGTCGGTCCGGGGCAGAACGTCCATGACCCGGCCTCCACCCCAATCGCTTTGCGACCTTCGGATGAAAAGCGATGAAGAGCACGATGCCGATCACGGCAACGGTTGCTGCGCTGCGCGGGTGGCCCGTGGACCACAGGCGGACCGCGAGTGCGGCATACCCGAACAGAGTGAGAATTCGAACGGCCTGCAACCGCACCTTTGACCGGCGGACTTGGAGACAGCGGCGATCAGCGTGAAGGTTGTTCACGGCATCACGGAAGCTGCGGCGGCTTGTGATCGGGGTAGTCGCTGCTCGAGAGCCCTTCGGTGAGGAACGTGACGACATCCGCGATCTCTTCTTTCGAGAGCTCGCGCGCGTAGACTTCCTCGTCGAGCTGCGGATTCGCGATTCCCCCCTTGTTGTAATACGCCACGACCTCTTCCAGCGTCTTCACGCTGCCGTCGTGCATATAGGGTGCGGTGCGTGCGATCTCGCGAAGCGTCGGCGTTTTGAAACTTCCGCGGTCCCCTTCGAGTTTGCTGTGGACTTCCCGTCCCGCATCCGGTTGTTTCTGGTCCATTCCGATGCCGATGTTGTGAAACGCATTGTCGGTGAAGTTCGGTCCGGAATGGCAGGCGCTGCAGTGCGCCTTTCCGAAGAAGAGTTTCATGCCGCGCTGTGCCGCTTCCGAAAGCGCTTTATTGTCCCCCGCCTTGAAGCGATCATACGGAGCGTTGCCCGAGATGACGGTCCGCTCGTAGCATGCAATCGCCTTGGCGATCCCTTCGGACGTCACGTCGGTCTGAAAGACTTCCTGGAACTGTTTCTTGTACCCTTCGATGCCGTTGAGCTTCGCAACGACTTCATCGAGGGTCATGTTCATTTCGATGGGGTTCTGAATCGGACCGAGCGCCTGCTCTTCGAGAGTTCCGGCGCGGCCGTCCCAGAACTGGAAGTGCTGGTACGCGGTGTTGATGACCGTCGGAGCGCTGCGCCCCCCTTTCTTTCCCTCGACTCCGGTCGCGAAGCGGTCGCCGTTGCTGAATCCTTTCGCGGGGTCGTGGCAGCTCGCGCACGAGACCTTGTTGTCGCGCGAAAGCCGGCCGTCGAAATAGAGCTGCTTGCCGAGCGCGATTTTCGCTTCGGTCGGCGGGTTGTCTTTCGGATGTTCGATATCCGGCAGTCCCGCGGGAGACTTCGCCGCGGACTTTCCGACTCCGTCGCCACCGACAGCGGCGCCGATCAGTGCGGCCAGAGTGACGGTCGCGAGCAGACATTGAGCCGATTTCGAGCACGATTTCATTCGAATTCCTCACGGACGGGAGCTGGCGCCCGGAAGGCGCGTCCCGAAAGTTGGCGTTGCGTTCCGGATAGGGGGAATCTATTGTCCGCCTGTAGGAACGGGACCGCAAGTCTTCTCCCCCTGAAGAACGGATCGGAATGGGCCGCAACTGGCCCACTGCATTGCACGGAATCGATTGCGAAGGAACGAGAGAATGGCCCGCGCGCGTGTGGCAAGCGTCCTCAAGGGTGGACAGCCGGGGGAAGAAATCGAGGTCCGTGGCTGGGTCCGCACGCGGCGTGATTCGAAGCAGGGATTCTCGTTCATCGAGCTCAACGATGGCAGTGCGATGGCGAACCTTCAGATCGTCGTCGGCTCGGATGTTCCCGGTTTCACGGAAATCGTGGGTGATATCACCACCGGGGCGAGCATCGCCGCAACAGGTGCGCTCGTCGAATCACCCGGAAAGGGGCAGCGGGTCGAGTTGCAGGCGAAATCGCTGACGCTGCTCGGCAAGGCGGACGCGAAAACCTACCCGCTTCAGAAAAAAGGACACAGCTTCGAATTCCTCCGCGAGATCGCGCATCTCCGTCCCCGGACGAATACGTTCGGTGCAATCACGCGCGTGCGGAATACCGTGGCGGCGTCGATCCACAACTTCTTCCAGTCGCGCGGCTTCGTCTACATCCAGACGCCGATCATCACGACGAGCGACTGCGAAGGGGCCGGCGAGATGTTCCAGGTGACGACACTCGATCTTGAACGCCTCGCGAAGTCGAACAAGCCGGTCGACTTCACGCAGGATTTCTTCGGGAAGAAAGCGTCGCTCACCGTCAGCGGTCAGCTCGAGGCGGAAATCTTCGCGACGTCGGTCGGCGAATGTTACACGTTCGGTCCGACGTTCCGCGCCGAGAACTCCAACACAACACGGCACCTGGCTGAATTCTGGATGGTGGAGCCGGAAATGCCGTTCTACGAACTCGAAGACAACATGCGCCTCGCGGAGGATTTCATTCGCACGGTCCTCAGCGAGCTGTTGGAAAAATGCCCTGAAGACATGGCGTTCTTCAATGAGCGAATTGACAAGTCCTTGCGAGAGACGCTCGACAACATCGTCAGCCATGACTTCATCCGCCTCCCCTACACCGAAGCGATCGAGCTTTTGCTCAAAAGCGGCAAGACCTTTGAGTTTCCGATCGAATGGGGGAAGGATCTGCAGTCGGAACATGAGCGGTATCTCACGGAAGAGCATTTCAAGCAGCCGGTGATCCTGTTCGACTACCCGCGCACCATCAAGCCGTTCTACATGCGTTGCAATGACGACGGCAAAACGGTCCGCGCGATGGACGTGCTGGTGCCGCGTGTCGGAGAGATCATCGGCGGCAGCCAGCGGGAAGAGCGATATGAGGTCCTCGTCGACCGGCTCAAGGAATGCCACTTGAACCCGGACGACTACTGGTGGTATCTCGATCTCCGCAAGTACGGAACGGTGCCGCATTCCGGTTTCGGTCTCGGCTTCGAACGAATCATCCAGCTCGCCACCGGCATGACGAACATCCGTGACTGCATCCCCTTCGCCCGCACGCCACGCAACGCGGAATTCTGAGCATCCGAGCGTGGAGAGCGGAGGTTTGAGAGAGTTCATCAAGCCTGCCGGCTGCGCCCGGCAGGAACCGAGTTCCCCGCGTGACAATCTCCGATCCGCAATCTGACGCCGACATCGCACCGCCGGGGCCGGCGCGCTTGGGCAGGTGGAAGCTGATCAAGTGGACTCTTTTCGCGGTGACGATGGTCTTCGTCGTGAATCAGGCACAAAAACTGTGGAACCAGGAAGAGATTCGAGGCACGCCGATTGAACAGATTCAGCTCGGCTGGCTCGCACTCTCCGGAGTCGCATTCGCGCTCGGCTGGTTGCCATCGGTCTGGTTCTGGCATCGGATGATGATTTCGTTTGGAGGCAACGTCCGATTTCGTGACTCCGCCCGCGCGTACTATTGCGGGCATCTCGGCAAGTATGTTCCCGGCAAGGCGATGGTCCTCGTCATCCGCGCCACGATGATGAAAGACCGCGGCACACGCGGCTGGGCTGCCGCGCTCGGCGCAACGTATGAAACGCTCGTGATGATGGGAACCGGGGTGGCAGTCGGCGTGGCGCTCGCTCCCCTTCTGTTTCACGAATCGCAGCTCGCCGATTGGCCCGGCTGGGTGACGGGAGCGCTCCGCCAGCCTCTTGTTCCCGCACTTGCAGTGCTCGTGGCATGCGCGATCATGCTTCCTCTGTTGTTGCGTGTTCTGTCGATGCTCGCAGCACGCTGGACACCCGCTGACATGCGCGACCAGGGACTTACGGTCGGCATTTCGATGCGACTGCTCGCGGAGGGAATGCTGATGTTCGTCCTTGCCTGGATGCTGCAGGGGTTGAGCCTGGGATTCACGCTGCGCGCCGTCGGGGCATCCGAATTCGGTCCGTCGTTCCTGACCGACTGGCTGATCTGGACCGGATCGACCGCCCTGTCGACGTCGCTGGGGTTCGCGGTGCTCTTTGCTCCGGGCGGGCTGGGGGTCCGGGAAGGGCTTCTGATGGGCGTTCTCAACCACCAGCCGTCGATAAATCCGCGCCAGGCGATTCTCGCGACCGTTCTTTCACGGCTAGTTTCGCTGGCGACTGAAATCGTCGTCGCCGGGGTTCTATACTATCTGGTAAGGCCTGCGCCTCCGCCGCCGGTCGGTTCACCCTCCAAGGACTCTCCGTGAAGCTCTCCGTCATTGTGCCGGTGCTCAACGAGTCTGAAAGCCTGCTGCAGCTCTTTCGAGAGATCGGCGCAACGGCGAAGCAGCGCGGCATCGACTACGAAGTTCTCTTCGTGGACGACGGTTCGACCGACGATTCGTGGCGGGTGATCTCCGAGCTCTCGAAAGCGGATGAGCACGTACGCGGAATTCGCTTCCGTCGAAATTTCGGCAAGGCAGCCGCACTGACGGCCGGCATGCGCGCAGCCACCGGCGATCTGATTCTCACGCTCGATGCTGATCTGCAGGACGACCCCGCCGAATTCCCGCGCCTGCTCGCAAAGCTCGACGAAGGGTACGACGTCGTCAACGGCTGGAAAGAGAACCGGCTGGATCCGTGGCATAAGGTCTACCCGAGCAAAGTTTTCAACTGGCTTGTGGGCCGCCTCACGGGGCTCTATCTGCACGACCACAACTGCGGACTGAAGCTGTTTCGCGCCGAACTCTCTCGCGAAATCCGCATCTACGGCGAGATGCATCGCTTCATTCCGGTCCTCGCCAACGCGCGCGGTTTCAAAGTCACGGAACTCGCGGTGAACCATCGCGAGCGGAAGTTCGGACATTCCAAGTACGGAGTCCGCCGCTTTCTGCGAGGATTCCTCGACCTGCTCACCGTGACGTTTCTGACCGGATTCGGACAACGACCGCAGCACATTCTCGGCGCGGTCGGACTCGGATTCCTCGGCCTCGGAATGGTCGGTCTTTTCTACCTCGCGGTCGTCTGGATCTTGACGAACATCGGCGGCGCGAATTTCGGACCGATCGGCTCGCGGCCCCTGCTCGCCTATTCAGTGGCGGCGGCCCTTCTCGGCGCGCAAGCCCTCTCCCTCGGCCTGCTCGCGGAACTGCTCGTTGCCTACACGGGACGGGAGGTCGACAGCTACAGCATCTCCGAGCGGACTGCGCCGCTGATCAATACGGTGGAATCCCCCGCCGGGCCGTAGGTCGTTTGCAGTAGGCGAAGCCGTCAGATCGATTTCGGTTCTTCCGTACGTGACTTGCGCCACATGGCAATAGTCGCGTCGATGTCGATCGGGAAGACGCCGGCGGACGGGCCTTCCTGCGGAGAGAAGTGAGCTTTACGGATCCGCTCGTTGAGTTGCTCGAGCGTGCGACGGGCGACGTACTCACTCAGGATCCCGTGCAGGCTTTCGAGCGTTCGCTCGATATCGAGCCGCGCTTCCAGAATCGGCGGCAATACCGAGAGCCTCTCTCTCTTGAGCTTCTGCTTCAGCCACCAGTCATCCGAGAGAGGCTTGTCGATATCGGGAATCGGCTGGCCGAAGCCGGGGAGCGCGTCGAACTCCCCCTCGTCCATCGCTTCGCGGATCTTCCGTTCCGCGAACGACTCCCATTTCTCTAGAGCCGGCTTGCGTTCGGTCATGTCGAGAATTCACTCAACCGAAAATTTGTGAATCGTCGTCTGCGTGTAAACCTTACCTGGTTCCAGAACCGTGCTCGGGAAGTCGGGCCTGTTCGGTGAGTCGGGAAAATGCTGGCACTCGAGACAGAACGCGCCATGCTTCGCGAATCCGCCGCTGCCGGGACCGCCGTCGAGAAAGTTGCCGGTGTAAAACTGCACGCCCGGTTCGGTTGTTGAGATCTCCATCACTCGCCCCGATTGCGGGTCATGGACTTTTGCCATCGAGACCGGGCTGCCGCTGTTCGCGTTGTCAACGACGTAGCAGAGATCGTAGCCCCCTTTGACGTCGCCGATGTGCGCGCCGATCTTCGTCGCGGTCGTGAAATCGAACGGCGATCCTTTCACCTCCTTGATCTCACCGGTAACGAGCAGGTGATCATCGCCGGGGAGGTACTTGCTGCACTTGAGCATGAGTGAATGATCGAGAATGTCTCTCGCGCCGGCTCCCGCAAGATTCCAGTAGGCGTGATTCGTGAGATTGAGAACAGTCGTCTTGTCGGTTGTTGCGGAGTAGTCGATCTTCAGTTCGTTGTTGTCGGTGAGCGTGTAGACGACGACGACCTTGAGCGTGCCGGGATAGTTCTCTTCGCCGTCCTTGCTCTGATAAGTCATCTCGACGGCGGCACCCTTCCCCGGTTCGGAGGGAAGCGCTTTTGCGACCCAGGGAACCATACTGAAGCCCTTCTTGCCGCCGTGAAGATGGTTCGGTCCATCGTTGACCGCGAGGGTGTATTCCTTGTCGGCGAGCTTGAACTTGCCCTGCCCGATTCGACCTGCATAACGTCCGACGATGCCGCCGAAGTACGACTTGT
The DNA here is from genome assembly GCA_050246455.1 of Planctomycetaceae bacterium. Taxonomy (GTDB): domain Bacteria; phylum Planctomycetota; class Planctomycetia; order Planctomycetales; family Planctomycetaceae; genus CAZVJA01. Next base: position 4,455 of record JBFWWA010000027.1, on the reverse strand, counting down.
CGCCCAGATAGCCTTCGATGTTCGGATAGCCGAGGACGATGTTCGCGAACTTGCCGGATTTGTCCGGGACTTCGACGGAATGAATCGTCGCGCCGTAGTTGATCAGCGAGACTTTCACACCGTTCTTGTTCGTGAGGAGGTAGCGCGTGATCTCGGCTCCTTCCACTTCACCGAAGGGCTCGGTCTGGATCCCGGTCACGAAATCGCTGTTTTCGTCGAGGTCCGCAGCCTTCTTGGCAGCGGCATTTGAAGGGGCGGCCGACTTGGGGGAGGGCGATTTGTTCTCGCCGCACCCCGCCGCAAGCAGGGAAAAAACCAGCAGACAGAGAACCCGATTCCGTCCGGCCATCGTTCACCTCGCAGGGGTTGCAGGGAGCCCAAGTGAGTCCGACGCAATGCCGGTATCTTGCGGAACCTCGGGAAGGTGGTCAAGTCAAACTCTGCCGTAAGTCGTCTTGCAGTCGGAAATTGCGGTGCTTGTTCGGGGTAACGGACCGATCTCGCCGGATGGAAGTCCGGATTGATACAATTGTGCGAGAGGGGCGGCTAGTTCCCCGCCGACCCGCTTTGTGCCGGGAATTCCCATCGATTGGGGAATGGTTTCCAACAATGGTTGCCGGGACGTCGTAAGTCTTTACGAAGGGACGACCAAGTCCAACAGGCGACCGATTCATGGTCCGAATGTCCGAACGCGATCTTCACTCCCCGGAAACGTGGGATGTCGGCAGCGCACCGAGCGATGCCCGACTGCTTGAGGATGCGCGCGGCGGGGACCGTGAGGCATTTGGAACGCTCGTGCTCCGGTACGAGAGACGCCTGATTCGTGTCTTGTTGAGATTTGTATCGGATCTTGAGCTTGCCAAGGATCTTGCACAGGAGACGTTTCTCCGGGCGTTCGAGCGGCTCGACCAGTTCGATCCGTCGCGAAGGTTCGGACCGTGGCTATTCCGGATCGGGGTGAACCTCACCCTCGATTACCTCCGGAAGCGCAAAAGGCGGGGCCGGTGGTCGCTGTTCACCGACAGCGGTCGCGACACGATGCCCGACCCGGCCGTTCCCGATCCTCGACGGGCTCTCGATACGACGCAGGAAGTCCGCGCGGTCCTCGAACTGATTCCCGATAAATACCGCTCGGTTCTCATCTTGCGGGATTTGGAGAATTTTTCGACCTCGGAGATCGCGGCGATCCTGAACCGGAAGGAAGCGACAATTCGCTGGCGGCTTGCCGAGGCGCGCACCCGTTTCCAGAAACTCTGGTCCAAGCGTCTCGGCGGAAGGGTGACCGCCGTGCCCGAAGAACTTTCTGACGAAGACGACAGCAATGAACTGTAAAACCGCTCGACACGATATCGCGCTTTATGCGGGAAATGATCTCGACGCACTCTCTGTCCGCGAACTTCGCCGGCATCTGTTGCGTTGCTCGGAATGCAACGATTTTTGCCTGAAGATGGTGGAGAGCGTGAAGGCGTTGCAGGCCCCGTCCCGACAGGCCGCGCCGATTCACGACAGTGTCTGGCCCGGCATTTCTTCTCGTCTTTCGCGTCGGCGGGCTCCGCATCGTTCCGAGCGTTTCAATGGCTGGGCTCCCGCCCTGGCAGTCGTCGCGTCATGCATGATCATGCTCTTCGTGACGCAACGAAACGCGCCGGTCAATGATTCCGTCAACAATCCGGGTTCGACCGTGCAGCCCATCATGATGCCGGCCGCGGATGAATGGTCGACGACGCCGGGGTTTCATGGCCTGGATCGTCCCGAATGGAATATCGATCGCGATTACATCGACGACATGCGGCGCGAGATGGGCATGGAGGTGACCCGTCCGAGTCACCCCGTTCCAACGAAAGCACGCAAGCTCCGCTAGCTTGCCCGGCAGCCGGATCCGGCACAGAATGAGGGTGTGACGTCGGCGATGCCGCCGACCGGACATGCACGCTCTGCGAATTCACCCGTATCGATCTTCGGGGACGCTCTGATGCCGATCTTCGAGTACCGTTGCCGAAAGTGTCGGCACGACTTCGAGTATTTCCTGCGAGGAAGCGATGAGCCGGCTTGCCCCGACTGCGGCAGCCGCGATGCCGAGAAGCTCTTGAGTGCTCCTTCGGGGCATGTTGCGGGTGGGTTGCCGATCGCTTCGTCGTGTCCGCCTCCGAATGCACCGCCGTGCGGCCCAGGGTGCTGCCGACTCCCGTAACCGGCCTCGCATACGAGTCGTCAATGACGATCGCGGTCCGAACTCCGCAGGCGCATGAATTCCCGGCGGCGGCGCGGCTGCTATTCGGTCAGCTGCCCGAATCCGAACAGGGCGAACGATCCGATGCGATGCTGGCAGCCCTTGCCAGCGGGGAAATCTCCGCGGAAGGGATCCTGATTGCGGAACAGCAAGGTGTGCTGGTCGGTGCGATCCTCTCAGCGCTTCAGCCCGACAAGACGGCGTTCGTATGGCCGCCGGAAGTGCGGGAGTCGTCGGACTCGCAACTCGTTGCCGATGCACTCCTGCAAGCCCTTGCACGCCGTCTGGACGAACGAGGCGCCTGGCTTGGGCAATGTATCCTTCAGATCGATGACGCGCGCGATCGCGCGGCTCTGTCGCGCAACGGATTCCCGCATCTGACGGACCTGCACTACCTTGAAAATCGAAGTCTCGCGAATCGTCTGAGCGAGATTCAGAGAACTGAGAATCTGGGTCGACGATTCCGGCGGTTTGATTCGATGTCGTCTCCGCCGGCGCCGAACCTCGATTCGGAACCGTACGATTTCTCGCGAAATCATCGAAGATTCGTGGAGATGCTGGAGCGGACGTATGTCGAGACCTTCGACTGTCCGGAGATCAGCGGATCACGCACGGCGGACGAAGCGCTCGAATCGCATCGATTATCGGGCGACTTCGAGCCCGCGCGATGGAAACTGTATCGAACCGATGGATGCGATGTTGGTGTACTTCTGATGAACGATCATCCGGAACAGGATGCGTGGGAGATCACCTATCTCGGGGTTGCGCGCGAGTATCGCGGACGCGGATACGGGCTTGCCATGATCGAGCGCGGATGCAGTGAAGCGCGCGCCGCAGGACGAAGCTCGGTTCTGGTTGCAGTGGATTGCAGAAATCAGGTTGCGAAAACGATTTACGAAGCGGCCGGGTTTGTGGAGTTCGCAGTCCGCGCAGTGCATGTCCGGGTTTGCCCGGATCGCGCCCGCGCACTTTGAATTCTCAAGTTACGACCGGAACAAAATCGCGTGAGAAAATTTTTTCCGCGAAGAGATCCCATCAATTTTCGATGAAAATTGCGCGCGCCGAATTCTTCGCGCACGGAGTGGATCGGAAAACAGATTTTTTCGTTTGACAGCCACGGCTGCGAGGATACTATCGGCGTCACTGAGTGAGTGACAAACAGGTGCGAAGCGCTCCGCCTGAAAGCGCGTTCTGTGCCTGGGTTTCGTAAACTAGCTGCGCTGCCAACTGCAATTCATCGCCCGCACCGGCAACGGAGTGCCTCCGCTGCGCGCTGGCGAACGGAACTGATTCTGATTGTGGTCGCGGTGCGCGCCTGGGGGTCGCAAGATGCAGCCCGAGTTGGTGGCGCGGGCGCCGGGAGGCGCGCCGTCGGACGATCACGCTCCGTCCTTACATCGCGTCTTTGAAGAAATTGAACGCCAGGTCGGCGCGCGCAATTTCAAACACTGGTTCCGCGATAAGGTGACCCTCTCCCTTGACGGGCGCGATGTCGTCCTCGGCATCGGTACGTCCTTCCTCGTCGCCTGGATGCAGAAAAACTTCTTCGCGCCGGTGTCGCAGGCGGTGCATGCGACTCTCGGCGGCGATTTCGCGGCGCGATTCGTCCTTTCCGAAAAGCAGCCCGAAGCTGCGCTGCAACCAACGTCCGCCGCGCCGGAGCCGCAAGCCACGGCAGAAACGTCACTCCCGACAATCGACGAACGCTCGAAGTCGGTGAAAGCCGTTGAAGGCTTCGCGGACGATGATTCGCCGATCGCCGAACCGTGTGTTGATGCGGCAGAACCGATGACGCCGCAAATTGCGAGGGTGGACGCAGGGCGGAGCAGCGGCATGCGGCGTTTCGCGGACCTGGCCGATTTTGTTCAGGGACCATGCAATGAGCTCGCACTTACCGCAGCGCGCCAAATCTGCATGACTCCCGGCGTTCGCTTCAATCCGCTCGTCATTTACGGCAATGCCGGTACGGGCAAAACGCATCTGCTCGAAGGAATCTATCGGCTGATGCGCCGCCGTCATCCTTCGCAGCAGGTTCTCTATCTCACCGCTGAGTCATTCGCGAACTACTTCACGCAGGCGCTCAAGGAGCATACTCTCCCGAGTTTTCGTCAGCGGTTCCGCGGCGTCGATGTGCTCCTCGTGGATGATGTCGATTTCTTCGACGGCAAGCGGGTCTTCCAGGAAGAGTTCCTGCACACGTTTCAGCAGCTCGAAAGCCACGGTCG
>JBFWWA010000026.1:0-15737 GCA_050246455.1 Planctomycetaceae bacterium | reverse complement strand
GAAGCAGACTTCGTCGACTACTTCTTCTCCTCGGCCTTTTTCTCTTCGGCTTTCTTTTCTTCTTCCTTGGCGTCGTCCTTTTCTTTCTTCGCTTTTCTCTTCTCAGCGTTGGCTTTCGACCTCTCGGATCTCTTTCCCTTACCCTCGATGGTTCTCTTCCGGTTTTCTTCCGCGATTCTGTTGGCCTCTTCTTTCGCTTTCAACGATTCGGCCTTCAATCGGTCGAGCTCTTCTTTCTGATCGCTCGACAGAACTTCGCGAATCTCCTCCGCTTGCTCATCCTGCAGTTTCTGAATTTCCTGGCGGAGCTTGGCGATCTTGTCGGCGTACTTGTCCTGAACCTTGAGCACGGCGTCGCGCTGTTCCTGCGACAGGTTGAGCTTTCCGAAGGGAGCACGCAGACGCATTCCCGGCTCAAACGTGGCCGGAAGTTTTTCAGGAACTTCCGACTTCGCGGCTTTGCTGTCCTTTTCACTCTTTTCCGTCTTGGCGGCCTTCTCGGCTTTCTCGCCTTTTTCATCGGCGGAGATAACCGGCTGCGCGAGCAGCATCGTCAACAGCAGCGAACCAATTGCGGCAGACGTCATGAGAGGCTTCATCAACAGTCTCCTGTTCAAGTGACCCGTCTTGAAAAAATGCAGCATGACAACGGCTGCAAAGCGCCACGGCGATGAAACCGATGGCGATGCTCCCGCATCTTCCCGCCGAATCGAAAAAAGTTCAATTAAAAAATGCCTCCTGTGCTCACTTTTCGCCGTCGATTCAGCGGCCCCCGCGCGGCAACGCACGTTCACCGGAGGGGGCCGGTTCGGCCAGCCGTTCTTTCCGTTTTTCGGCGGAGATCCTGTCTCCTGGAACCTTTGGTTCCGCCGGCTATGACGCGATGGATCGCACCTTTACAATGGATACCGGACCGACATGCCGGCTGCAGAGGAATCTCGCGATATGCCCGACAGTTCGAACGCCCCGAAAGAGCACAGCACCATCGACGACGTCCTGATCGCCCTCCGGGCGGGGCGGCCGGTGATCGTTGTGGACGCGCATGAACGGGAGAACGAGGGAGATTTCATCTGCGCCGCGGAAACGATGACGCCGGAAACGGTCGATTTTCTGCTTCGAGTCGGTCGGGGCGTGCTCTGCGTTCCACTGACACAGGAAGCGGCCGATCGACTGCAGCTTTCTCCTGCCGTCGGTGTGGAGCTTAACACCGCTCCGAACCAGACGCAGTTCCTTGTTCCGGTCGATCATCGTGAGGCGGGAACGGGTGTCAGCCCGGCCAACCGCGCACGAACGATCCGCGAGCTGGCCGACCCGAAATCGAGAGCGGCCGATTTCGTCCGTCCCGGGCACATTTCGCCGCTCCTCGCCAAAGAAGGGGGAGTGCTGCGTCGGGCCGGCCATACGGAAGCGACTGTCGACCTCGTGCGCATGGCCGGATTCCAGCCTGTCGGAGTTCTTATCGAGATTGTCAGTCCGACCGGCCACGGTATGGCCAACTATGACGAACTGGTGTCGATCTCGAAGGAATACAACGTTCCGATCATTGCGATCGAAGATCTCATCAAGCATCGCCGTCTTCGCGAACAACTGGTAAAGCGTGAAGTCGAAGTGACGATCCCGACGAAGGACTTCGGCGAACCGCGCGTGGTGGCTTACAGCGTCGCACACGAAGATCAGGAGCCGCTGGCAATCGTCTGGGGTGACCTCGCGAGTGCGACGAAGCCGCCGCTTGTGCGCGTCCATTCATCCTGCTTCACCGGCGACCTTCTGGATTCACTGCGCTGCGATTGCGGCGATCAGCTCCGCATGGCGATGGAAATGATTCACGCCGAAGGAACCGGCGCCGTGGTTTACCTGCCGCAGGAAGGGCGGGGCATCGGCCTCATGGCGAAGCTCAAAGCCTACAAGCTGCAGGACGAAGGTCTCGACACGGTTGAAGCGAACCACAAGCTCGGCTTCAAGGCGGACCAGCGCGACTTCATGGTCGGCGCACAAATCCTCAAGGATCTCGGACTCACACGGATTCGCGTCCTCACGAACAATCCGCGCAAGACCGACTCCGCCGTTTATCACGGCCTCGACCTGCAGATCGTCGAGCAGGTTTCCATCATCGCGCCCCCTGAGAAGCATCGCGAAAAGTACCTCGCGACCAAGCGCGACAAACTTGGGCATCTGCTCCCCCCCGAGGGAAAGTTGAAATAACGACGCACCGTCCGCTGATCTGATCGTGCATTCATGCTGCACATGAGGCCAACCTCCCGATCGCCCTCACCGAAGCGGTCCGCCGCTTCGAAAAGCGACGTTCCATCTGCGATTGCTCATCTTCTGACCCCCCGCGAATGTGTCGCCTTGTTCGTGATCGTCATATCGCTGGCGGTCATCGTGCTGTCGCAGTTCCGGTTTTTCCGCGAGATCTTGAGCAGCGTCCTCTGGGACGTTCAGGGCTATGTCGAGTCCTTCGAAGCGAATCCCTGGACACCCCTGCTGAGGGACGCAATTCAGGTCACCGATTCGCGTGTTGTGCTCGACAAGATGCTCGCCGAGTCCGGACCGATTCTGTTGGGATCGAACAATGGCGATTGGATTGGCTCCGACGGAGATGCGTCCATCGAGCTGAGGCCGGACGGGACTGTGCTCGTCTCACGATTCAGTTTTTCTGTAATGGAGTTTTCGGGACGATTCACCGTTGATCGGTACTCACGGGTAATTCTGGACCTCAATGACTGCCCGATTCGCTGGCCGGCGATGTTTGTTTACTCCGAAGGTGGGACGCTCTTGCTGGCGCCGGGTGATTCCGACCCCATGCCGGACTCTCGCCAGCCGTGGTGGCCGTTCCGTCAGGTTCCCGCCGACCATCGCAATCTCATCACAAAGTTTCCCTGGAAGAATTGACACATGCCCTCTTCGAATTGCCGACGTTTTTTCCGTGTGATCGTGGTTGTTGCGGTCAGTCTGGTGTGCGGCAACTTACTACCTCGTCTGCATGCTGCTGATGAAGCGGCGCCCCTCCGCGTCATGACTTTCAACATCCGCTTCGGTACAGCGAAGGACGGCGAAAACCATTGGGAGAAGCGGAAAGAGTTTCTCGTCGAGACGGTCAAGGCGTTCGATCCCGATCTCCTCGGGACGCAGGAGTGCCTCGCCTTTCAGCGGGATTATCTCGTCGAACAGCTTCCCGGCCGCGAGCCGTTCAGCATCGGCCGCGACGACGGAAGCGAGAAAGGGGAGATGGCGGCGATTCTCTTTCGCAAGGAGCGATTCGAGAAGCTGGACGGCGGGCATTTCTGGTTAAGCGAAGCTCCCGAAAAGCCCGGCAGCAAAAGCTGGGACAGCTCACTGCCGCGCATTGTCACCTGGCTGAAGCTGCGCGACCGCAAGAATGCCGGCACCCCTCCGTTCGTATACTTCAATACCCACTTCGACCATCGCGGCAAGGAAGCGCGTCAGAACTCGGCGCGCCTCATGCGACAACGGATCGATGCACTTGGCCCCGGCATACCGGTCGTCGTTACCGGAGATTTCAATTGCGATGAGGGAAGCGATCCGTACCGTGCACTATTCCAAGTGGTCCAAGGTGAACCGGTACGTTTGATCGATGCCTTCCGCAGCGCGCACAAAACGCGCGGGAGGAATGAGGGAACCTTTTCAGGTTTTCAGGCGAACCGGAGCGGCGGCCCGCGGATCGATTGGATCGGCTGCTCTCCGGAATGGGAAGTCCTTTCGAGCGAGATTGATCGCACCGAGCGCGACGGCCGCACGCCGTCCGACCACGTTCCCGTAACGGCGGTCTTGCGCTTGCGTAAGAACTGAAACCCCCGGCCTGAGTTCTGCCGCCAACGTTGCGGTCAATTCTTCTACGGCGTAATCGGCGCGATTGCCCGAAAAACGACTTCAGAATCCGTGAACGGGGCGCGGTTCAGAAGCGGTGAGTCGATGCGTTTCAGGTGCTGGTCGAAGAACGCCACGATGTAGTTGTTCATAATATTCTGCGTCGATCCGGGATCCCGCGGTCCGGTGACTCCTGTCAGCCGGAAAAGGGGTGAGATCAGTCCCAGGTCGCAGAAGTCGTTGTGGTTCGTGTCGTTGATGATCACCTCATACCGGATATTCCGTCCACGGTCGTAAACGGGATCGTTCTGACCGGCGTTAATCGTGCTGTACATCATGAGGAATGGCTGGCGGATGGGGCGATCGATCACCGCGACAAGTTGAATTCCGTCAAGATTGACCGCCGCTTTGCATCGCTCGTCCAGCGAGCACACCTCGCCGGCAACCGCTCCTCCCATGGAATGTCCGAAGACGCCGACGTTCGACAGGTCGATGCGCTTCGTAAACGGGCAGGATATCTCACCTTGATCAATTCGTTCGAGCTGGTCGAACACAAATTGAGTGTCCTCGGTCCAAACCCGCAACGATTCCTGAGCCTGCGGATTGGCATCGAGATACTGCCGAAACAGCTGTTCCTTCTCAGCAGGGTCTTTGGCCGCCACACACTGCCTGAGAATCGGGACGGCTTTGACGACACCATCGGTGATCACTTCCCGATAGCGCGGTTCAGAAGTGGCCGCGATCCGTCCATCCGGATACTGCACGGCGACTCCTTCATAAGGATGCGCAATGCTGAGCACCACGTACCCATGGCTTGCGAGTTCTTCCATCTGAACCAGATTCTGATTGGCAAACCCGGGGCTGTAAGCGTGCGAGAATACGACGACCGGATAGCGAGTCTGAACGGCCGAAAGTGGAACGTCTCGAAACGTGTGGGATTGAACCAATGAGAGATGGTTGAACAGAAATCCCGGCATTCCAAGTTTTCGAGCCAGTAGTGGACCGAATGTCGCAGCGTCTGGCCAGAACGGGACCGGTTTCGCTGTCGGCGGCAAATCTGCGGGATACCAGGCACGCACCATCAGGTCGCGGCGATCTTCCGGCTCGGACGAGAACGTTTCCTTTCGCGATTTATCGATCCATTCAAACTCGATCGAGGCGATTTCAAACGGTCCGCCCGGCAGCGGCATCTCAAAGATCGGAAACAGCGCCGGCAATACGACGGCGAACAGGAGAATTGGCAGGCTCAACACCAGGAGAGCGGCAACCTTCCCACGGGAGGCAGATCCCGGAAAGTGGATCACTCCATTCGGGTTGAACCCTTTCCCGATTCGCCAAAGAAGGATCAGCACCGCCAATCCATACATCGGCGTCATCTGCCAGCGGTATCGTTCGACTGCAATCTGGGCAATACCCGCTGCCGCTGTGAAGATCGGCAGTATTCCGAGAGCGCGACTCCGGATGCGCGTCGGCAACAGGAGTGCGCCCCAATTCGAGAACAACATTCCGGCCAGCACGATTTCGAGAGGTCGCATTGTTGCAGTACTCAAGGCTCAAACGACATTGCCGACGTTGCGGCACGCAAACGACGTTCTTCGTACGGCATGCCCGCGTGGTAACCTACACCCGGAGGTAGACATTGTACTTCTCCATGATGCGCAGGATCAGCCAGTTCAACGCGAAGAACAGCACGAAGCCGACCGCGACGAAGAGGGCAGGGGCGCTCCGGTCGACCGCATCGGCAGGATAGCCAAGTGCCGGCCCCCACTCCGCCGATTTCGCTTCCACCAGCTTGGTGAAAAGTTCATCGGTCGGCCATTGCAACAGGTAGCCGGCAAGCGCATTGCGACCGAACGTCCGGAACATGCCGAGTTCGAAGTTCCCGATATCGCAAGCGGCGTAGAACAGCAAATAGATAAAGAGTGACAAGCCGGCGTTGAACAGCATGAACGAGAGCGCCGCGCTCTTCACGCTCATCATCCAGTAGTTGTGCCTGCGGTGCTGGACGTCGGGGGGGCCGACGAACGGCGGTTCGGCGAGCAGCGACGTGTAGTTCCCCTGCGAGAACCGTTCATACCACGCCTCCACCTGCAGGTCCGAGGGAATGACCGGGTGTGCGTCGAGCGGGTTCCTTTCAACGGCCTGCTTGTCAGCGGCGGATGCGCTCGCAATCTGCTCCGCTGGAACATCGTAGAATCGCGTGCCGCACGAGAGCAGATAGCCGACTCCCATCAGGCAGGCCGCCCACAAGAGGAGTCGTCCGAGCCGCGGCTTGCCGACGGCATCCGCAATGGCATCGCAGGTCAAAGTCCCCACAAGCGCGGGAACGCTCCACGACACGCAGCCGAGCGGACCGCCGGTATGCCCCGATTCCGGTGCGAGCAGCCACTCGAGGTATCCGGCGTGGTTGATGACGATGTGCAGGAATGCGGAAGCGATCAGGTACGCAACGCGCACTCGACTGCTCGCGCGAATCACGGGAACAACCCAGAGAGTCGCCATCGCAATTTGAAACAGCGTCTGGGTCCAGTTCTTCCCGAATGGCCGCCAAACCTCGTTCCATGCTCCGCGGCGGACCAGATCGACCCAGTAAGTCGGCAGCAGCCGGTCGTCCATTTCGAAGATGAACAGGGCGATCAGAACGAGCCCGAGAAGCCGTCGTACGACCCGGCCGTAAGCCGCGTGCGATCCCTGTTCCAGCGTCCGCCTCCCGAAGCTCAGCCGGAACGCGAAGCCGACCGCAAACATGAAGTGCGGCATGATCGTGTCGGCATAGCTGCAGAACGTGTTGTGATGCTTCAGCAGAAACGGGCTGACGGTGAAGCCGCCGATGAAATTGACAACGAACATTCCCGCAATTGTGTAGCCGCGGAACTGGTCGAGCGAAACGATGCGCGGCCTGGCGGCAAGCGCCGGAGCAAGGGGACGTTCCATCGACATGAATCCTGCCTGACAGTCTGCTGACGAACCGAGTCGAGCGCATCGATCCGGTGATCGTAACAGAATGCGAGTCGCAGGGCATCGACGCTCGGGCTTTGACTGACTCTCACCGTGCCGACGAAAAAAAACGACGCGCTCCCCCGATCGAGAGAGCGCGTCGTGAACTTGAGTTCTGCGAGCAATCAGTCGCAGCAGGCCGTTTCGCAGCTTGTCTGGCAGCAGTTCCGCGCACAGGCCTGAGTTGCGCAGGCCGGTGCCGGATTGACGCAGGTCACCGTGCGGCGAACCTGGCGGCAGACCGGAACGTCAATTTCCTTCTCAACCGTGTAAGGAACACTGACCATGTAGGTTTGCTTCTGCGGTTCCTGTACGCATCGGTAGGTCGTGACGTTGTAATTCTCGGACACGACGCGCGGCACGCAGACCGTGAAGTTCACGGTACGAGTCCGCTGTTCAGGAACCAGACGGCAAACCTTCACCGGGCGGGTGCGAGTTTCCTGCCGGCAAAGTGTGACGTTGTAGTTGTAAGTCTGCGTCTCCGGGACCATCTCGCAAACTGCGATGGTGCGGGTTCGGGTCTCGGGTCGGCAGAGTGTGACGTTGTATTCGAACGGAACCTGCTCGTTCACCCGGTCGTGGACGGTCATTGTGCGAGTCCGATTCTCCGTCCGGCAGAGTGTGACGTTGTACTCGAACGGCACCTGCTCGGTGACATTGTCATAAACCGTGACGTTCCGGGTTCGGCTTTCATTCCGGCAGAGTGTGACGTGGTAGTCGAACGGAACCTGTTCGGTGACGTTGTCGTAAACCGTCACATTGCGGGTCCGGGGCTCGGTCCGACAGAGTGTGACGTTGTATTCAAACGGCACTTCCTCGGTCTTGTATTCAGCCACCTGCACAGTGCGGGTACGGTTTTCCTGACGGCAAAGCGTGACGTCGTACTCGTACGGAACCTGAGACGACTGCTGCTCGTACGCGGTGTACTCTTCAGTCTTCTGAACCGGTTTGGCAACCCAGACTCGCTGTGCGCACTGCTGCTGGCACGGCGCACAGGCCGGTGCGCATCCGTTCGTTGCACACGGAGTCGTTGCGGCTGGTCGATCTTCCCAGTGACCTTCGTCAACGCAGATGTTGCGAGTCCGTTTGACGGGGACGCATTGCCAGACGGTGCGGTTCGCGGTCCGCTTCTCGGTGTAGGGAATGCTGACCGTGTAGGTTTGTTCGACATCGCGCATCACGGTATTGCAGACGGTTCGCGAGCCGGTCCGCTTCTCGGTGTAAGGAACGCTGACGGTATAAGTCTGCTCAACAGTGCGCGGCACAGCTTTGCAGACGGTTCGCGTGCCGGTTCGCTTTTCGGTGTAAGGGACGCTGACGGTATAAGTCTGCTCGACAGTGCGCGGCACAGCTTTGCAGACGGTTCGCGATCCGGTTCGTCTCTCGGTGTAGGGAACGTTGACGGTGTAGTTCTGCTCGACGTTGCGCGGCACAAGTTTGCAGACGGTTCGGGTGCCGGTTCGTTTCTCGGTGTAGGGAACATTGACCGTATAAGTCTGCTCGACGTTTCTCGTCGTCGGACGCATGACCGTACGAGTGCCGGTGCGCGTCTCGGTGTACGGGACGTTCACAACGTAGTTCTGCTGAACTTCATCCCACACTTGACGGTTGACCGTATAGGTTTCCTCGCGCGATTGCTGTTGCCGGTCGAGCACGGTGTACTGACGCGTGCGCTGCGACGTCTCCGGAATCCGCCGCGCGACCATAATTGTTCGCTCACGCTGCTCCGTGCGATATTCGGTGCACGCGACTTTCCGCTTCTCGGTGGTCCATTCCGGCACGAGCACCGTACATTCCGCCGGCTGACAGCTCGGAGCGCAAGCCGATGGAGCCGGGCAGCAGTTCCCGTTGCCTCCTGCGAGTGCGGGGGCGCAGATCCCCGCAAGGGAAATGATCAGAGTCTGCGCGAACGCCATCCTGCTCATTGTCGTTCTCCCGTTGTAAGTAGTGACGCTTGATGAAACGATTCGCCCGAATACGAGAGTGGGAACGGAACCGGCCCTTGAGGCATCCATCGAAAGCTGCGATCGAACACACGATTCAACGAAAGTGTGAAAGCAGGTGATCTTTTCACAATGTATCGGTGCCAACTGCAAAATCAACGTCCCAATTCAGAAGTTTGTGTCAAGAGACTTGACAGGGCGAAAATATCGCAGCCGAATTCTTGCACAAGTCGTCGAATGGGAATCGACGCGGCACACTGATTGCTTGCGTTTCCAGCTTCGAGAACTCATTCCCAAAAAAAACGCGACGAGCAATTGCTGCTCGTCGCGTTCACTTTCGTCGATATGAAGACGCTTTGTGAGAACGTCCGCTACTTCGCGGTGACGTCGTAACAGAGGATTTTGTCGTTCTCGCGCAGGTAAAGCCGGCCGTCCAGAATCACCGGATGCGACCAGCTGGGACGTTCGCCGCTCCCGGGAACCTTGAACGACCCAACTTCTTTGTACTCTTCCGCATCGGCGACGGCGAGAACCATCGTCCCGTTCTGGAAATGGATGTAAAGACGTCCGTCGGCGGCGGCGAACGCGGCCGAATTCTTCCCACCCCCGGAGCTCCGCTTCTTCCATCGGATTTCCCCTGTCATGAGATCGGCGCAGAACGGGATGCCGGCGTCATCGGAGTCGCCGTATAAATAGTCGCCGACCAGCACGATTCCGCCGTGCTTGTTCGCAAGCTCGATCTTGAGCGGGTAAACCTCCTGAATCGAAACGCCGTCCCCCTCCGGAACCTGGCGGAGCAGGGCACCGCCGCGCTTGTAGCCGGCCGAGAAGAACACCAGATCGTCGCGCACGATCGGAGTCGGGATCACCGCCGTTGTCTGGTCGATCGGATACGACCAGAGCAGCTTGCCGTCGTTGGCTCGAACGCCGAGAGCTCCGCTTCCGGTCGTCTGCACGTAAACACGTGTACCGCCGACCTCGGAAATCATAATGGATGAATGGCCCGCTCCACGGTCCTTCTCGCGGACGGTGGTCCAGATCAGCTCTCCTGTCCGTTTGTTGAATGCGGCCATCGTCGTCTTCTCGCCGCCGGGAGTGCAGACAAGCTGATCGCCGTCGACCAGGACCGACTCGCTGTAGCCCCAGCTGTCGGCCTTCTTGCCGCCGAACTCGTCCCCCATCAGGTCTTTCGTCCAGACCTCTTTCCCGTCGGCCGTCTCGAAGCAGCAGAGTTTTCCGTACGGTGTGAGAACATAGACCCGGTCGCCGTCGACGGTCGGAGTGCTTCGTGAGCTCTGCCAGTCGGTCTTGCCTTTCGTCCAGGCTTCGCCGGTTTTCGCTTGCCAGAGCGACTTGCCGTTCCGGTCGAAGCAGACCAGGTATTCACTTTTGTCATCTTCCGATTTCGTCGAAAGTCCGTCGCCGAGCGCAAAGATCTGGTTGCCGGCGATCGCGAGGCTTGAATAGCCTCGACCGGCGCCGCTCACTTCCCAAACGAGCGGGGGTCCTTCTTCCGGCCATTCCTGGAGCAGCCCCGTTTCCGGGGAGACGGCGGTCCGTCCGATACCGCGAAACGTCGGCCAGTCGGCCGCTTGCGAGGTCGATGCACCGCTGGTGGCCAGCCCGACCATCAACGAGAAAATACAGTTTGCACGTACGAACATGAGGGATCGTCCTGTGTGCGGAGGATTCTGTGGCGTGCCCGGCGCGAGGCAGAGGCAACTTCGTGGATCCTCATCATAGGCCCCACCTTTCGGACTTTGAAGTGGTGCCGAGGATCAATTCAGGTTCGATTCAGGAGGGAATTCGAGCCTCGTTCCCGCCGATTCCAGCGATGTGACGACACTCCGGCACCGGGGAACGACCCTACTTCATCGGATTCTTTGGACGAGCGCCGATCTGCCCGTTCGGTGCGCCGGCGGCGGGATGCAGAAAGCTGCTGCTTTCCGGATCGGCGGAAGCGAAGTCGAATTCCGCGCCGCGCCGACCGCTTTGCTGAATCAGATCGATTTCGTTCTGGGCCGGATCGCTGGGCGCTTTCCCTTCAGGGCGGCTTGTCCAGTTATTGGAAATTCCGTTGCTCGCGACCATCTTGAGAAACAACCGTTCCTCGAGTTTTCCGGCGCAGGAGCATTCGTAACCCGCGAGTTCCGCGAAGAGATTGTTCCGGAACGCGAGCCCGCTGGACTGCGCCGACGGAACGATGCGAAACGTCACGCCGCGAATGCCAAGATGGATGGTGTTGTTCTCCACAAAGATGTCGCGCCAGACCTGTCCGATCCCGTCAAACGCGATCGCTTCGTCGATTCGATAAAACGTCGAGTTGTGGACGGCGACGTCGACCGCTTCATTCCGTAGAACGATGCCCCCTTTCATCGGACCGGCGAAACGGCAGTCCTGAATCGTCAAGTGAGCCGGCGTTTCGTTTCCTTTGGCGAGCGAGATGCCGACCGCGTTCTGACGGCCCAGAAAGAGGCAGCCGCCGATCGTGAACTCCCGGCCGGCGATGCCGAACCCGGTTGTTCCACGGCAGGAAATTCCGGTTTGCGTGAAGCCCTTCAACTTGAGATTGACGAGTTTTGTTCCCGTGACAAATCCGGCCAGCTCGATCGCGACGGGCTTCTCTTTGGCATCGATTTCAAATCCCTCGAGCGTGAAGTGCTCAACCGCTTTGGGAGTGCCGGTCAGCTTCACGACCGGTTCCGGACCGTCGGGAGAGAGAATGGCGCGCGTGGTTCCTTTGCTGACGATGCGCACTCCGTTCGGGAACGTCAGATCGGAATTGTCGATGACGATTCGCTCGGCGTACGTCGCGCCGCCGTCCACCGAGATCGTGCGCTGTTTCGTGCGTGCGAGTCGCTTGAATTCGTCCTTCTTCACATGCGCGATCGCTTCGTTGATCGTTTTGAAGTCGCCGTTCGGGCCGACCGTGACATCCCCGACCGGACCTTCCTTTCCCGGGGAAGTCGACGCGTCGTCGGCCTTTTGAACGGCGTCGTTGCCCGGAACATTCGGCACGCTCTGGCCCGCTTTGGCGATCGACTGCGGACCGGGCTGTGGAGAGTCAGGACCACTGACGAGGGAATAAACGAGAGCGACGAGCATCAGCAGGAGCGCGGCTGCGGCAGTCGCGAGCGCCGGCAGATGCTTCCGCTGGGGCGGCCAGGTCAGCAAACCGGACCAGAGGGCGCGCTGGCTTTCGCCGGAACTTTCGTTCGGTCGCCTTGAGCTGTAATCGTCGAGTGGAATCGCCGCGAATGGATTCTGCGCCGCTTGGCGCGTTGCCGAAACCGGCTTCGAACTTTTCACACCTTGAGCCGCGGGATTGGGTGAGGCCGGTTTCGCGCCTTTCGCAGTGCTCGTCGGCTTCAACTTCTGTTCGCGCAGCCAGGCTCCCAGAGCCTGGGAAACCTCGGCCGCAGTCTGGTATCTCTTGTCGGGACGCTTCGACATCATCTTCCGGTCAATGTCGCCGAGTTCCGTGGGGACGTCGGAGCGGATGTCTTCGAGACGTTTCGGCTCGGTGCTCTGATGATCAATCAGCCGCTGCGGAACGGTTCCCTCGGGGAACGGGGGATGACCGGCGAGCAGATAATACAGCGTGCACCCAAGCGCGTAGATATCGGCCCGCGCATCGGCCTTTCTGCTGTCGATGGCCTGTTCCGGTGCGAGGTAATCGACCGTGCCGGTGTAGTGTTCCCTCTCCGTGTTCTCATTCTGGTTTGCGTTCTGAAAATAGCAGGCGAGCCCCAGATCAAGAATTTTGAGGCAGCCGTTGGCATCGACAAGCAGATTCGCAGGCTTGATGTCGCGGTGAATCATTCCCTGGGCGTGCGCGTGCACTAACCCTTCCGCCGCCTGCATTGCGAAATCGACCGCTTTCGCCGGTGCGAGCGGGCCTTTCCCGGCGACCCGCTCCTGCAGGCTCGCGCCGTCGACGTACTCCATCACGAGAAAGTGAACCACGTTCTCGCGATCCTGCTCCCGGTCAAAATCGTACGCGCGCACGATGTTGACATGATTGAGCGCCGCGATCGCGTGCGCTTCGCGTTCGAACCGGGCGAGATTGGCCGTGTCGTTCGCACGGCGCGGCGGAAGGACCTTGATGGCGCAGCGCCGATGCATCAGCGTATGCTCGGCGAGGTAGACGGCTCCCATCCCGCCCCGCCCGAGCTGCGACAGCAAGCGGTATTTGCCCAGGTAAAACCCGCGGTGCTTGCCGTCGAGAAGCATGTCAGCCTGCCAGCGGGTGATCCAGCGGCGCTTGACAAATGCTTCCGAGAGCTCGAATGCATCCTTCTCATTGATTCCAACGAGCCGCAATTCCTTCAGATGCGTCGCGATCTCTTCCTCGGGAAGCAGTTCGCTGACGCGAAGGGACTTCAGAAATGCGGCTGCCAGTGCACCCTCTGCCATCGCTGTAGACTAACATTCGCCCTCGCGCGGAACCATATTTTCATTTTCCTTTGGTAGAAACACTGAAGCGGTCGCGCGGAGGTCGATCCGTCGTATCGGTCGGCTCGCCTGACATCGAATCGAGGCATTCACTACAATGCGCCGCGCCCACAGTGTCATTCACTCAAACATTCCGTCGTTACTCCGCGCTGTGAATCCGACGACTCAAGAGACCGAACCTGCTCCCGGACGCCCGCACGATGCCGCCGCCGCCATCGCCGGAAGCGTGCTGCTTGCGACGGGTGTTATCATTTTCTGCCTGGCGTTTGCGGATCTTTCCGGCGGATTGCCGTTCTCGCTCCCGCGGTCGTGGTATACGAACCGGCCACTGTGGTATCTGATGGCGCTCGTGAGCTTCGGCGGCGGGTGGAAACTGCTGCGAAGCGGCGCGGCTTCGACCGACGAGGGGCGAGAGAGCCGGTCCCCCCGATTCGAAAAGGTCGTCCTTTATACACGCGTCGGCTGTCATTTATGCGAGGAGATGAAGTCCACCCTCGAGCGGTATCGCTCGTTTCTCCCGGACATCGAAGAAATCGACATCGACGGCGACCCCGCACTCGCCGCCCGATTCACCGAATGCGTCCCGGTTCTCGAGATCGACGGCAAGGTTCGCTTCCGGGGTCGGCTCAACGAAATTCTGCTGCGCCGCCTCATCGAAGCCGCTCCGCCGCGAAGCGCCCCTGCGTCATCCGCACCATCGGTCGACTCGGACGAGGTTTAGCCTGTATGCGGGCGAATTCTTCGCTCGGACCGCTGTCGTGGCCGATATTTGTGTTGCCGCCGGTTTTGCCTATAATATGCGGGTGTCGACGGTTGTTCGACGCGACCCGGAGTTTGAAACGATGCCCAAAACTGAGTCTGTTCCTCCGTCGTCGAAGATCCTGATCGCCGACGATAACCACCAGAATTGCGAACTTCTCGACGCCTATCTGGCCGACGAAGGCTATGAAATGGTAGTCGCCTACGACGGCAAGCAGGCATTGCAGAAAGTCGCGGAAACGCAGCCCGATCTGATCCTGCTCGACATCATGATGCCGAAGCTGAGCGGCTACGAGGTTTGCCAGCAGCTCAAACGCGACGAAAGCACCCGCAACATCCCGATTCTGATGGTGACCGCCCTCAATGAGCAGGGGGACATCGAAAAGGCGGTCGCGGCAGGCTGCGATGATTTTCTCACCAAACCGGTCAACAGTCTCGAGCTCAAGACGCGCGTCCGCTCCCTGTTGCGGGTCCGTCATCTGACGAACGAGCGCGACCGGCTGCTCGCTTACTTGAGCGAAGTCGAATCGGCCCACCTCCGTCAACCGGTGCCGTAGGCCGTATGCCGGTTGCGGAGTTTTGATTGCGGAACGGGAGCCGCGGTCGGGATACCGCGGCTTTGTTCTTCTCGAATGAGATCCGCACCCTACGTCCGTTCCAAGAGGATTGCCGTGAACTCGCCCGTTCCCACGCTGGCCGCATCCGCAGCGCCCCGAGTCATTCTCAAAGCGCGCAAGGCGTTGCCGTTTTTCAACCGGCATCCATGGGTGTTTGCAGGGGCCATCGGACAGATCAGCGGCGATCCGGAACCGGGCGCGGAAGTGACGCTCGTTGCGAGCGACGGGAAGTTCGTGGCGCGCGGGCTGTTCAATCCGCACAGTCAGATTCGCGTACGGCTTTATTCGTGGGACGAGTCCCGAACCCTTGATGACGACTTCTGGTCGGAACGGCTTGACCGCGCGATCGCGCTTCGGACCCGGCTATTCCCCGATCACTCCACGTCTCGGAGCACGACGGCGTGCCGACTCGTCTTCAGCGAAGCCGACGGGATTTCCGGCCTCATCGTCGATCGCTACGGCGACTGGCTGCTCGTGCAGTTTACGAGCCTCGCGCTGGCGCAGCGCCGAGAGCGGATCATTGAGCTGCTTCAGGAGAAGTTAAGCCCGGCCGGGATCTGGCTGCGTACCGAGAAGGGGATTCGCGAAAGCGAAGGGCTCGAACAGGCGGATGGCCTCGTGATCGGCGCGGAGCCGCCTCGTCCGCTTTTCATCAGCGAGCACGGAATTCAGTACGGTGTCGACGTCGTCCAGGGGCATAAAACCGGCTACTACCTCGACCAGCGCGAGAACCGGGCCGCCGTCGCAAAATACACGAGCGGCGGCCGCGTCCTCGATCTGTTCTGCTATACCGGCGCGTTCGGACTGACGGCGTTGCATCAGGGGAACGCCCGCGAAGTGATCGGAGTCGACGCCTCCGATACGGCGCTCGCACTGGCCGAGGCCAACGCGGAACTGAACGGGCTCTCGTCTCGGGCGCGTTACGAACGAAGCGACGTCTTCGAGTATCTCGAACAGCTCGCGGCAAAAGGAGAAAAGTTCGACACCGTGATTCTCGATCCGCCGAAGATGACGCGTCACCGCGCCGGGATCGAGAAAGCGCTCAAAGGATATTTCTCGTTGAACCGGCTGGCGCTCGACGTCCTCAACCCTGGCGGAATACTGGTGAGCTGCAGTTGTTCGGGACTCGTCAGTCGCG
>JBFWWA010000025.1:0-15743 GCA_050246455.1 Planctomycetaceae bacterium | reverse complement strand
ACACAAAGAAGGAGTTGCTGCTCCGCTGCTGTTCGTGGACGGCAACGGCATTCTTCATCCACGTCGATCCGGCATTGCCACAGCGGTCGGCGTGATGGCGGGGGTTCCGACGATCGGAGTCGGGAAGAAGCTGCTTTGCGGCAAAGTCGAACAAACCGGCACAAGCAAAACGGTGTGCGGATTGGTTCTTCAGGATGACGAACTGCTCGGAGCGGCTATTCGGAGCAGCAGCACATCCCGACCCATTTACGTCTCGCCCGGAAACAAGGTCGACGTGGAGACGGCCGCTTTGTTCGCAACTTCGGCATTTCGCGGTCACCGTCTTCCGGAACCGCTTTTTCAGGCCGACGCTCTCAGCAAACGTGCCGCCCGGTTGGCTCGAATCGCGAGCCGTATTTAGACCACTTTCCGCCGTTTTCTGCCGATTGGCGCACGTCGCCCTCCCATCCCGCCTCTTGTTCGACAGCCCCATACAGGCTATTCTGAAGGATGGCCGTCGCCGCTCGAATGTGGCAGTCTGCGCACCGCCGCCTTCCAGGTGCTTTCGATGGACGACAAGTTCTGGTTTCTTAAGAATTGCAGCCTATTCGAACGACTCTCCGCACCGCAGGTTCAGCGGTTGGAGTCGATGTCGAAGGCTCGCCAATTCAAACGCGGAAGCCTGATTTATCTCCCCTCCGATGAGAACGACTCGGTCCTTCTCCTTGCCGCCGGCCGGGTGAAAATCTATCACGTCACCGCCGAAGGAAAGCAGGCGCTGCTGGCAATCATCGATCCGGGCGAACTCTTCGGTGAACTTGCCATTTTCGACGGCGGGATCCGCGAGGAGTACGCCGAGGCCATGGAAAAATCGACGGTGGTGCTCATCCCCGGCGACGAAATCCAGCGGCTGATGGAAGAACATACGAACGTCTCGCTCGGCGTCACCAAACTGATGGGTTTGAGCCGGCGACGCGTCGAACGACGCCTGAAGTCGCTCCTGTTTCGCTCGAACCGCGAAAGAGTTGTCCACCTGCTGCTCGAGCTGGCCGAAAAGTATGGCCGGTTGGAAAAGGACGGCGTCTCCATCGGGATCAAGCTGTCCCACCAGGACCTGGCCAACATCATCGGCAGTACACGGGAGACCGTCACGGTCGTCTTGGGGGACCTCCAGGCGGAGCGGTCGGTTACGATCAAACGGCGTCAAATTGTGCTGACCAATATCGCCCGGCTGGCCGAGAGCATCGATGTCCCTCCGCCTCAGATCACTAAGCCTGACAAGGGTTTGCAACGACAGGCTGTCCCGCTCCCCCAATTTGATCTCTAGGTGTTTTTTTAGCAGGGGCCGACCCCAAAGTATGATTTTTCACAGAAATCCGAAGCCCCATTGACGAAAATGACGTTCGAAAAGCATACTTCCCGGGCCCTCAGCTTCATCCTTTCCAGGGGTGAACAAACATGAACAACCTCAATCACGCATCCGAAAATTGGACCTCCTGCCACGGAGAGGTGGGAAATCTCGTACGCAATCTGAAGCATCGCCGCCGCAGCAACAAGATGCAGCGCGGTATTGCGGCGGCCTTTGTGCTGCTTCTCGGAATCTACACGAGTTATTTCCATGTCGTCGTGATGGCGGATATCGATCTCCACTCCGGAGACCTGACCTGCGATCATGTGATTCAGGGATTCCGGAAGTTCTTCAGTGGCGAGTACGACCATTCGACCGACCTGAAGTTCCGACGGCATCTCGACCATTGCAGTGCCTGCCGTCTTCGTCTGACCGAGCACCTCCGCGACCGACAGTACCGTGCACCGGTCGTCGCGTGGAAACCGCTGACCAAGGCCGACGGAACGTTGACAACGTTGCGACCGCAATCGGATTCAACGCAGGCCAAGGAATAGAGAAGCGCCGTCGTCACGACATCGTGCGACGGTTCCAGAAATGCGTCGCCGGGCGGCGCGCACATCCGCCAGAATGGATTCGGCTCGATGCGCAGCGATGCAAACTCGCCTGACGATTCCGACGCGCGCCATAAGCCGTTCGAAGTTATCACGCGCGCGAAGCGGCATCACCTTGCTGATCGATCGGCCGAAGAACAGGTCACGGCCGCAAGTGAATCTCCGGACAGTGGCTTTTCCGTTGACGACATGGATCGCCTCTATCGAGAGGCTCTCGAGGCGATGGAAGAAGTCGCGGCGGATCTGACAGACGCCTGTGGCGCGCTGTCGCGGCCCGATTCCTTCGACGAAGATCAGGAAATTCGCGCGGAGTTCGCGGAAGCTTCCGTTGTCGATCGGGGAACAATCGACACGAACGCAAATCAGCACCCGGAGAATGAGGCCAGCCCTGCCGGTGCCGAGAATCCGATCACTCCGCGACAGATCATTGAGGCCGCTCTGTTCGTCGGCGGGATGCCTTTGACGTCGAAGAAACTCTGCGGACTTCTCCGCGGCGATTTCTCGGCGGATTTCGTCGAACAGTCCATCGAAGAGCTGAACTCTCTCTACTTGGCCGAAGGGCGCCCGTACGAGATTCGACTCGGTGAAGGCGGCTACCGGATGGTCGTCCGGTCAGAATTCGAGGCAGTCAGGAATCGCGTCTTCGGCGTCGGCCCCCGTGAGGTACGGCTCACGCAGGAGGCGCTCGAGGTTCTCTCACTGGTAGCCTACAAACAGCCGATCTCGAAGGCGGAAGTCGAGGCGTCCGGCCGCGACAATGCCGGGAATGTGCTCCGTCAACTGATTCGCCGCGAACTGGTCACCATACAACGCGCGGGAAAAGGTCGGGATGACGTCCGCTTTACTACGACGCCACGATTCCTCGAACTCTTCGGTCTGGGGCGACTCGACGAACTTCCGCACGCAGACGAACTCGATATGAAATGATCCGTCGGCGTTTGCCTGACGGAATCACTCGACAACGTCGCAGACTCGTTTCGTCGACTACGTCTCCCAGGACCTCCGCTCTTCAGTTGCCGGCGCGGCCGGTGCCTCGTCACGCAGTTTTTCAGCGAGCGCCAACCATGTTTCGCGGTGCGTGCGCAGAATTCGCACGGCGTCCGCAATGCGATTCGTATCGCGAAGCATATCCGCTTCGACCAGGTTGCGATAAACGAACCCGAAAAGTGCTCGAAGCTGAGAAACAACTTCCGGCAACTGCTCGCCGTTGAGGCCGCCGAGAAGCTCCGTCACGCAATCTCGGCTTGAATTCAGTGCGAAGTGCGCGGCCTCGAAGTCGCCTCTCTCCAAAGCAGCTTCCGCCTGAGTCCCCTTCCGAATCGCGGCGTCAACCACCATCAGATGCAGCTGCCACGGCGTGGCGGTCATCACCTTGGTTTCAAGATACTGGTCTTCCGCAATCATGTTGTCAGCTCCTGTTGCCCAGAGTCGGAAGTTGGCCGAATTCCGTCGTATGACGCTCAACCGTCGGTGGCGATCAGACGGTCAAACTGAAATCGCTAGGATGTGATTCGAGTAATTCCACCGATCGCAGTATTCTGCGCCTGCATCTCGCCGAGAAGTGTTTCGAGTGCCGCAAACTGCTGCACCAGTCGCTCCTTTCGGACAGCGAGAATGGCATCAAGCGATTCAATGCGGCGATTCAGCGAATCGACGGAATCCTGCAGAGCATTCGTCTCAAGCGTGAGCGCGCCGGTAAACGGGTCTGTAAACGAATTCACGACTTCTTCGGCGACATCCGCGAATCCGGTGGTCTGTTTCGTGAAGAATTCGATCACCTCGTCGGGGTTCGCAGCCAATGCATCCTTCAGCTTCGTTTCGTTCAACGAAAGCGTGCTGTTGTCGCCGACGCGAATTCCCAGGTCGAACAACGATCGGACTGCGCTGCCGGAACCCGAAAGCTGCTGACCGATGAGGGTCGAAAGCCGCGACTCGACGCGCAATACGATCCCCCGCCCTTGCAGAATTCCACGCTGCTCCGTTTCCGGGTCAAACTTTGTGAGATCGTTTGCGGATGAGTAGAACTTGTTGACCGCGGTGACGAAATCGGAAATCGCCTTCTTCACGACTTCGGTATCGCGCGAAACGGTCACCGTGGCGGGCGTCGTTCCCGCCTGCAGAACATCGACGTCAATACCCGGCACGACGTTCGTAAAACGGTCGGAATCCGATGCGACGAGAAACCCCGTCGCCGCGTTCTCTCCGACTCGCAGGAGTGCGTCCTGCCCGGCAATCGACGTGGTGAGCGATAAGTTGAGACCGGCGTCGTCAATGATCAGTCGACCGGCCGCCCCCGAGACCGATGAGAGCAGCGATAGCCGCTTCGGATTGAACACGGAGCCGTCGTCGACGACGGACGCATCCACAAATCCGACTTGCGTATTGATCTTCTGCACCACGTCGTTCAGGGTATCGTCGGCGTCGATGGTCACAATCGCCGCGAAGCGGCTGTCAAGCCGCTGCTTGCCATCCCCCCCGGTCACGCCATCGCCCAGGATGCGAAGGTCGGCAGCAGTCGTCGCCCCTGCCTCTTCGATCTTGAGCGTCCCGGGGCCGGCTGCACCATCGACAATAACGAAGCCGTCTCCGGTTTCGTTGAGCTCCGCATGCACGGAGATGCCGGTTGCCAGATTGATACGCTGAATGACATCGCCGACCGTTTTCACGGCCGCAGATATGTCCACCAGGGTCTGGTTCCCCGCCGAGTCGGTGATACGGATCGATCCCGATGCAACGCTTCCACCGTCCGGTGCGTATTTGCTCAGGCTCGTTGCTTCGTTCACGTATCGATGATTGAGCCGCCCCGAATTGACACTGCTCTGTGCGGCATTGACGGAGATGCCAAGTTGCGTCGCAAGTGTACCAGCTCCAACGTCTGCAATTTGGAGATTGCTGGCCGACGATCCTGACGTATCGATGACTTCGATGCCGGCCCCGTTGGAATTCAGACGTGCGGTCAGCTGTAATTTCGTCCCGCCGCCGCTCGTTGCACCGTTGATTGCATTGAGCACTTCGTCGAGCGACTCAGCGCCGGTGAGATTGATCGTTGCTGAAGTGCCCGTTCGATCCGTGAGAGAAATCGAGCCGATGTTGTCGATTCCGCGACCGCCGCGCAGGTTTCGAAGCAAGACGGAGTTGATTCCGGCAGTGAGTCGCCCGCCTTCAATTTCGTTTCCGACGGCCGCAACGTCGAGACCGAGATGACGGACGACGGTTGCATTGTTGATGTCCGCGACGGCAAACGCGCTCGATCCGCCGCCGCCGCTCTGATCCGTCAACCGGATGCGACCATCGACGAGCTCTGCGAGTACTTTCCCGCCGTTGCCTTCGTGTTCATTGATACGTTTGAGAACGTCATTGACCGTAACAGCGCCATCGAGGTTGACCTCGAGAACCGTATCGTCCGACAGCGTAATGCTGAAGTCGGGTGCACCCTGGAGATGATGCATTCGGTTGCCGTCGTCGATCTGGCTCAGCAGAAAGTCGCCGGTAACATGGTACACGGCCGAACCGTTCAGCGTCGACGATGCAACTGACCCGGCGATTCCAAGGTCCGCCGCCGCGTGACCGCCGTTGAGATCCGCGACAATAAGGTTTCCGGCACTGCTGCCCGAAGTATCCTTCAGAACGAGGCTGCCACCGCTGCTGGTTGCCGTGACCTCGACTCCTGTCGCCGAATTGATGGCATTCAGTACGTCATCGACTGTGTAGGCATTGGTAAGGTCGACGTCAGCGCTGTTTCCCGCCCTGTCGGTGATTCGGATCGTTCCGCGCCGGATCCCTTCGCCGGAGTGAAAAGCGTCGAGCAATGTCGATTTGGAGAGGCTACCCCCGTTCGAGATTGTCAGCGTTCCTGCACCGACCGCCTGCTGGTCGGCGTTCACGAATCCTTTGGACGTCGCCGTGAACGTCGAAGACGTGCGGAGCGTCTGGAACTTGTACGTCCCCGCCTTCGCCGAAGAATTCGCAGTCACGGCAAGCTGCAGTTCGTCGGAGTTCGCGACTTTGAACGTCGAAAATGTCGACGCGGTGCCAAGCTTCTGCACCGATGTCAGAATCGAAACGACATTCGCATCCAGCGTCTTGATGCCGGCTTGGGTCGATTGAAATCCTGTGCGACGGCTCTCCAGTCGGGCGACCTGCGTTCGCTGCAGGGTGATCATCGCATCGATCAACGACTGCGTGTTGATCCCGCTGATAATCCCTGTTCCCGTTCGGATTCCCGACATGCCTGCTGCCTGTTGCTCCGTAACACTTCTAAGCCGTAACGTGCGCGCAATATGACCGCGGATTCAGGTTGTATCGGCTGGTAAAACGCTGACGCTTGATCACACTTGAGTCCAAACTGGCGAAGCCTGCGAAAATATGCCGATTGCGCGGCAAAGATTGATACAAACGGCTATCCGGACACCATCTCGACACGCGAAACTGAATAAGTCTCCCGCCGACGATTCGTTCGTTCAGTACGTGCTGTACGACTTTTCCTCGACGAAGGGGGCATCGTATAGCTGACTGATCCTTCGTTTGAGAGCGGCTCGCTCATCGTTGGTCCGGTAAACAGAGCGTGCGAGTTCGACGAACCGCTCGCCAAAATCGAGTCGCCGTTCGCAGTCGCGCAGCTCGTCCTCGATGTCCCACAGTTCGCGGTTCAGATCGCGGAGTTGCTCACGCAGTCTCATGACACCGGTAACCGCGGCGGAGTGTGCGAACGTGCGTGCGTAGCACTTGCGGAGCATTTTGAGCTCCCGGTAAACGTTGGCCCGCTTCTCCGGATCTTCGATTCGCTCAAATTTGATTTCCAGAATCACGAGCTTGTCGATCAGTTCGCCCGGCGCAATTTCCACAAGAATTGGAGTCTGGGTCAGCATCGATGATCCTCCTCGCAAGTAGTAGTGGCGTGTTCAATTGCAGTAGCAGCGTGGCCAGCAAGTTCCTTTTGCAGCGCTTCGCGAATTCGTCGAAATACGTCGCTCCATTTCCCGCGTGTGGTCTGCCGGAACAGCCGTGCGGAGCGATACCAGGGCGTGTCCTCCCGGTCGAGCAGCCATCTCCATTCGGGAACTGCAGAAACGGGAATCCAGGTCCGCACGCCGAGCGCGCCCGCAAGGTGGGCAATCGACGTATCTGCTGTAATCACCAGATCCAGATTCGAAATGACAGCGGCCGTCTCCATAAAGGCGGAATCGGTCTCGTTGAGCAGGGATCCGATGTCCGACACTTTGAACGTCGCCTCGCGAAGCTGTTCGCTACCTGCACCTTTCTGCAGACTGATGAGATTCACTCCGGACGTCTCCGCGAGAGGTGCGAACTCGCGAAGCGGGAAGGACCGGTAGCGATCCTTCGGCTGATTCGGATTCCCCTGCCATTGAATTCCAATCCGCAATCCGCGGACTGCGGCAAGCGTCTGGCGCCAGAACTCCGTCCGTCCCCGTTCCGCTTGCAGGTAAGGGTGACGAGGAACATTCTCCGGAGTGACGCCGAATATTCCCGGGAGGCTGAGCAGCGCGATTCGATAGTCATGTGTGGGGACGGTCGCATCCTCAGTCGAAAACTCGTCGACACCATCGATTCGCAAGAGAAGCGCACGCATCGTGGACGGTGCGCGCACAATGACGCGTCCAATCCGCTCGCGTGCCTGCGCAATGAATCGTGCGAATTGAATCGTGTCGCCCAGCCCCTGTTCGGTGTCGATCAGCAATGTCGCATCCGGGCGGCGCTCTCCTCTCCATGCTCGCACGAACGAAGCGGCTGCGGTCGAATGCAATCGATGCCGCCATTCATACTCAGGCCAACCCTGGCTCCACTTCCCCTGCAATAGCCACGCGAGCGAGCGGTTATACCGCGCGCGGATATGGTGCGGATTGATTGAGATTGCCGCTTCGTAACTGGCGATCGCAGAATCGACTCGTCCCTGGTCGAACTGCAGAATCCCGAGACTGTTATGCAGGTCGGGGTCGGAAGGTCGGAACTGGAGTGCGCCGCGAATTGCCTGCTCCGCATCGTCCAGGCGATCGGCCCGTTGAAGTGCGTTACTGAGATTGAATCGAAAATCCGCCGAGTCGGAGCGGCAATCCACCGCGCTCCGGAAACAGCGGATTGCGGAATCGATGTCTCCCAGGTCGAGATATGCATTGCCGAGATTGTTATGCGCTTCGGCATAGTCTGGCCGGAGCGCAATCGCGCTGCGATAGCTCGAGATCGCAGCGCCGAGATTCCCCTGGGCTTTGAACGCTGTTCCCAGCACGCGATGAGCCGTCGAGTCGTGGGGAGCAAGCGAAATTGCCGCCCGGTAATGTTCGATCGCCTCGTCAAACCGGCTTCTTTTCTGCAGCACGTTGCCGAGGTTGTATCGAACTCCGGCATGCTGCGGATCGATGCGCAGCACAGCGCGATAAATGCGCTCAGCCGGTTCGAGCTCACCGGCGCGGTGATGCCGAACTGCGAGTTCCAGAGCTTGCGTTACGGTTAGCATGACTGCGGTTTGTTCGATGCAATAAGTCGTTTCATCTCTGGCGCGACTCGTCGATCCACTTCAAAAAGTGCTCTTCGTATTCCCCGACCACCGACGCGTCGTCGAACAGCACACTGCTCCCATCCCGGATCTTCGCTCGGAGTTCGTCTCGAAACTCTTCATTCGACGCAATACGGACCGCGATCTCCGCATATTGCTCCGGCGAGTTCGCAATGCATTCGGTGACTCCCATCCGCTCGTAAAAGCCGGCTGTGAAGCGCCCGCGCAGAAACTCTCCGGGCAATGTGACGATCGGCTGATTGAGCGAGAATCCATCGAACGTCGTGAGTCCTCCGCCATAGTGCAGCGGGTCCAGCAGGACGTCAGCGATACTGGTGAGACTCAGGTAACCTTGCAGAGTCTGATACGGAACGAATCGAATTCGATCGATTACGTCCGGGGCCGTCAATTGGAGTCTTCCGCGCAGCTTGCGCGCCGCGTACCCCTCGCGATCCTTTGGAATGACAATCACTCCGTCAGGGTCGCGTCGAAGAATGTCGCGAAAGACTTCATCGATCTCGGGGTGAAACTTCTCGATCTTGTGCGGGCAGACGTAGAGATGCCGGTCGGCCGAGATTCCAAAATCTTCACGAGTCTTCGGAACTCCCGCAGGTGGTAACCGCCGCTGCAGCGTCGTAGTGGATCGAAACCGCACCAGTCTTTCGCTGTAGTGCCGCTCCGCACGCCGCGGCTCCGCGACGCCGTCCGAAATGAAGTAATCGATCTGTGGAATTCCGCTCGTGACCGGAAGCCCGTTCCCGGTGCACTGCACTGGAGCCAGACGGAAGAACGGAAGAAAATAGTTCGTAACGTCTGATCCGACTTCCCAGTGGTAGAGAATGTCGAACTGCTCCGCCCGAATGGCATCGACAATCTGGTCGAACCGAGTCGGGACAACCAGCAGCCGGGCGCGCGGAGGTCGCGCATCCGATTCAATTCGAGCTTTCCCGCCCGCTGAGCAAATAATCGTCGTCTCGAAGAGCGCAGGGTTCAGACGGTCCACGATCTCCCCGAGGTATCGAAGGAAAACCCCCTCGTGCCCGTCGGTAACGACGAACCCAACCCGTGGCTTGTTGTTGCGCGGCCGCGGAATCTCCGGCTGCAGACAATTCTCGAAGACCCGCGCGTACGCTTCTTTCAGCGGCCTGTCATCGCGACCATGAAACTGCAGTGCATACGGTGGCGGGCATCCGCACTGTGTGATGTCTCTCGGCTCGATCCGAAGATTCTTTCGCGCGAGCCGATTGAGGTCGGCCGTCAAATGCCGGCGATAGTCGTCGATTCCCACCGTACTGTGAAAGACAATGGGACACAGAGTCGCAACCCAAAGCCGCCACAAGGGTTGGTCGGGGAGGTGATTGAGTACAGTGCGATAGCGCGCCGCCGCCCCCGGAAGATCATCCTGTGCTTTCAGGACGTTCCCGAGTGAAATCATCGTTTCGAAATCATCGGGCCGATGCGACAGCACCTCTTCGTACGCTTGCCGCGCATCATCGTATCGCTTCATGTGCCGATAGACGTTGCCCAGCTGATAAACCGTCAGAACATGCCCGGGGTCAAGACGCCGCGCTTCCTGCAGAGTCTGAATTGCGTCCTCGAAACGGCCTGTATTCTTCAGCAGAATGCCAAGATGGTATCGCGATTGAGCATCCGCCGAGTTCTGGTCAATCGCGTTTTGATAGCTGACTATCGCATCATCGGTCTTCCCGGCCAACTCCTGCGTGCGTCCCAGAGAGTAGTGCGCAGCCGCGTTTGCAGGATGAAGATTCAGCGATCGGCCAAAGCAGTCAATCGCTTCATCAAGTCGATTCTGCTCCTTGAGCGCGTGAGCAAGATTGACCAGCGTCCCCGCGTCCTTCGGCTCAACATCGAGAGCTCGCCGGTAACTGGCCTCCGCTTCCGCGAACGATCCACAGCCAACGAGAACATTCCCGAGGTTTCTGAGGGCTCCTGCGTGCCTGTGGTCGAGTTCAAGAGCACGGCGGTACGATGCAATCGCCTCATCAGCGAAACCTCGGCTCGCATACGAGTTGCCGAGATTGTAGTGCGCGGCGATCGACTCCGAATCGGCAGCGACCGCATTCTGAAAGCATTCCGCGGCTGCTTCCGGCTCGTTTAAAACACTTTGAATGCATCCCAGATTCGTCCAGGCACCGCAGTGACTCTGGCGAATCGAGAGTCCTTTGACATACCAGTCTCGAGATTCTTCGAGCTTCTGCAGCGAAAGAAGCACGTGCGCAATTCCGAAGATCGCTTCCGCAAAGTCGGGGTGTACCTCGAGAACAGTCTCATAGACTTCCAGCGCATCGTCGAACTGTCGCCGCTGCTCCAGTTCGGTCGCAATCGCGCAAATGTCTTCGCAACCATCCGACGAGACACTCAGTAAGCGCCGCACTTCAGCAAGTGCCTCACCGGTTTGACCGTTCGCGTATTGAATGCGAACTAACTGCGCGGCCGCCTCCGAACATCCGGAATCGATGCGCAGCGCCTGGCGATAGCACGCCTCAGCACCTCTCGGTTCAGCGAGTTCGCTGAGCAGCAGGCCGAGGTTCACATACGCATCGCAGTTCTTCGGTTCAAGCCGCATGGCCTGCTGGAATGCCGCGATCGCGCGATCCGACTGGTTCAATGAGCGATAGACTTTTCCGAGGCTGATCCAGTAAGGCGCCACCTCGGCATTGATGTCGATTGCATGACCGATGAGGTCAACGGCGGCGACGTGCCGGCGGAGGCCGTGTTCTACCAGTCCCAACTGATGCAGCGCATCGCTGTGTGCGGGATCCAACCGCACGACCTGGCGATACAGCCTCTCCGCCTTCTCCAGATCGCCGGACCGGTGAAGTTTAACGGCAAGACTGTAAGAATCAGCGACGGCGGTCATGCTTAGGCCCGAACCTGTCGACTTCGGCAGTTTCTGCCGGTCCTTCACTCAATGCGCGGACGACGGACAGGCGACACAGAGTGAAGTAGTTTGAATATCGGCATCCACCATTTGGCCGTGTGAGGGCATGGGGAGTTGTCGGGCGATGCCAGCGACACTTTTCCGAACTCATCCCGACATCGCGATTGTGCGGGAACGCCCGATATCGCGCGATGTGCGCGTCGGGTAACCGATTCGGTGTGGAACTCTCAGGGCTAGTGCAATCGCACTGACTGGAGGAATTCTTCGAACTCACGAACGGCATTGCGATCTTCGAAGAGTCGCGGCACGGCCTCGAGAATTCCTTCGCTGACTTTTGCGCGGATGCTGCGATCGCTCGAAAGCCGGATGGCGATATCAACGTACTCGTCGAGGTTCGTCGCGACGCAGTCCGTCACTCCCATATACCGGTATAGGCCGTGAGTGATCCGGCCTCGCAGGAATTGCGATGGCCAGGTGACGACTGGCACTCCAAAGGCAAACGCTTCGTAGCTCGTGTTGCCGCCGCTGAAATGAATCGGATCCAACAGGACATCAAATACGGTATTGAGCTGCAGGAACCGTTGATAGTTCTGACGACCAACGAATCGAATGCGATGAACACCGTCTGGTATCGAACGAGAGAGTCGCTCGAGGAGCAGTCGATTCCAATTCGGTCGCGAGCCGCTGAGTAGCACGATCTCGCCGCGCGGATCTCGCCGCAGAATCTCGCCAAGTACGCGGTCAAACTCCGGATGCAGCTTGAACAGGCTCTGCGGACATCCGTAAAGCGGGCGATCGTCCGGCAGGTCGAACTCCGCTCGAGATGCGGGGTACCGGAACGCCTCCGGACGGGAGTAATACACGCCCGGCGAATCAAATCGAACCAGTCTTTCCGAATAGTGGTCGCCGGGATCGTCGATCTCAAACAGCCGGCTCGACAGGAAGTAATCAATCGTCGACAGGCCAGTCGTGACAGGATGGCCCCAGGTCGCACACTGGATGGGGGCAAATCGATTGTGTGCCAGGGTGTAGGTGATCGGATCCATTCCAATATCCGTGAAGATCAGTACATCGAGTTCCAGCTCCAGCAGTCTACTGCAGGCGACTGGAATCGTTTCGTCGATCTCGATGGATTGATCAGCGCTTGAACGGATTTGGACAGCAAGTTCGTCTTCGGATCGACCGACCGATATCACGGCGACCTCAAAGTCCGTTCGCGAAAGTTTCGCGATCATTCCGCGCATCAGCCGACCAATGGTGTGATTCTGGAAATAGCGAGAGATGAATCCGACACGCAGCTTCCCGATTCGACGACGACGGTCCGTCGCATCTCCGGCCGGATTCAAAGAGCGATAGAGGCGACCGATCTTCTCCTGAATATCCCGATCGTTAAATCCCTGATATGGAAGGTAGAATGTCGTTTCAGAGATCTGTCGAGCGGGATCAACGCGCACTCCCTGCAAGTGAATCGTCTCGACCTGTTCAATAAGCCGACGACGCCACGAAAGCATTTCCTCCAGTGACGAATAAATCGGCGGAAGCAGCGTCGCGGAGCGAATCTGCACCTCTGATGACGCGCCGGACTCGACTGCCTGAATGTAGTGTTCGAGAGCCGCAGCTGCCTCGCCTTCGTTTTGAAGCAGCACTGCAAGATTGCAATGTGTCTCTGGACATCGTGGTTGAAGGGCAATCGCTCGACGGTACGCGTCGATCGCTCTCTCGATCTCGCCACGCGCCTTCAAGCAGTTGCCAAGATTGTTCCATGCAGTTCCGACGTCCGGGTTTGACTGCAGAACTGATTCCAGATGGAAGATCGCTTCTTCAATGCGGCCGGAACTCTTCAGAGCCGCCGCAAGAGTGATCTTCAGTTCGATGGAATCGGGCCGTCTTTGGAGTGCGGCCTGAAGGACCGATAGCGCCGCCGCGGGATCTCCTGACTCGACGAGTGCCATTCCCAGATTATTGGCAGCTTCCAGCGAGTCGGAATCAATGGCCAGCGCCCGGCGATAATGATCGCAAGCTTCGTCGAATCGTCGCTGACTCTGCCGAACAAGGCCAAGCGTACTGTGCGCCTTTGCGAGACGCGGCGATGTCGTGATTAATTGCTCGCATAATGACGCCGCCTCGGAAATCCGGTTCTGCCCCCTGAAAACCAGAGCGAGATTGAGCATCGCATCGGCATGTTTCGGATCGACTTGCAACGCTCGATACAAGTGCCGTTCAGCGTCCTCGAGCCGGCCGAGTTCACGGAGCAGCGACCCGAGATTGTTGTGTCCATCTGCGAAATTCGGAGCAAGCTCGAGCGCTCTGCCCAGGGCATGACATGCTTCGTCAAGTTCCCCGGCTTGCCGGAGTGCGTTCCCGAGGTTGAAGTGGAACTCTGCTTGATTCGGAGAGAGCGTTGTTGCGCGCCGGAGCGCTGCGATCGCCTGCTCGTCCTCGCCTTGCGCCCGGCATGCGGCGCCCAGGTTGCTGAAATACGCCGCATGGCGATTGTTGATTGCGATCGCGCGACGGATATAGTTGGCTGCTTCGGCGTGCCGATTCTGCTGATGTGCCGCAACTCCACGCAAGTGGAGCGCGTCGGCGTGCCGCGAATCGACGCGAATCACACTTTCGTACAACCGCGCCGCTTCGTCGAGCTGCCCTGAACGGTGAAGCCTCACCGCTTGTTGAAATGTGGCTGCAGTGCTCGACATGGGAACGGATCGGTCTACGACGAACGGGAGGAGAATTGCGCCGAAAGCTCGGCGGCCACTCGCGAAAGAACCGGAATCCAGTCTGCCGGCGCTTCCTGCCGAAACAACCGCATCGACGGATACCACGGTGATGTCTCACGATGCATCTGCCAGCGCCAGTCCGAAGCGAACGGAACGATGGTCCAAACCGGCACACCAAGCGCACCGGCCAGATGCGCTGTGGAGTTGTCGACGGTAATTACGAGGTCGAGTGCGACAATCTGTGCCGCCAACCCGTCGAGGTCGTTCCAGAAGTCGACACTTCCCGGAGAGGTGATGCCGACTCCGATCGATCGTTGAACCGCAGCAAGTTCGGACTTGCAATCGCCATACTGGAGCGAGACGAACTGGATTCCCGCGCTCAACAAAACACTGGTCCACATCGAAAGCGGAATTGAGCGCTTTCGGCGTGCAGCTTCGTCATTCCCGCCGATCCATGAGATTCCCACATTGACCGCAGATGCAGTGGGTGCTCCCGTGCGACGCAGGAATTTCACGCGATCCGGATCGGCCGCAAGAAACGCCCGGCGAAATGGAAACTCCCCTTCACACGCGCGAAAATGACGCGGAAGACTTCCGAAGGGAACCTGGTAGTCGACCGACGGATTCACTTGTCGATCGACATCGCGTCCAACCGGCCTGCTGAGAACTTTCGCCTTTGGAAATGACCTTGAGAACAACTTAACGAGCCGAGGGTCGCACTCGACAACGCAGTGGCGGCAGCGCGCAATGAGGTCAGGCAGACAGGACGCGAACTGGATCTCGTCTCCGATTCCCTGTTCCGCATACGCAAGAATCGTTTGGCTGGCGAGATCCTCGCCATTCCACAACGGCTCGACGAAATCTCGCGGGGTCACTTTTTTCCGGAATCGCCATCCGTATTCCGACCAGCCACGGTCGAAATCGCCGCCTCGCAACCTTGCCAACGAAAGGTTAAACCGAGCTTCCGCCGAGTCGGGCTCGGTCTCGATTGCCTGCAAGTAAGAAGCAATTGCACTTTCCAGGCAGCCACGTTCGTTCTCAATGTTGCCGAGGTTCGTCAGCGCACCGGAAAAGCCCGGCTGCAATTTAATGGCGTGACGGAAACTTTTCTCCGCACCGTCGAAGTCACCAAGCCACTGCTGAGCGGAGCCAAGGTTATTGTGGGCCTCGGCATAGTTCTCCTTCAGTCTCAATGCTTCGCGAAATCGGTCCGCTGCTTCGGATGGCCGACCGATGGCCATCAGCGAGGTTCCGAGATTGTTATAAACCTCAGCCACATCCGGAGCAAAACGCATCGCAGATTCGTAGGCATCGATCGCTTCGGCGTGCGACTCCGCCGCAGCCAGCAGATTGCCGAGGTTAAAGTGCGCAACCGCAAATGTCGGATCGATGCGAATCGCTTCACGGTATTCGGCCGCCGCCTCGTCGAGCTGCCCGAGCGACTCAAACGTCATAGCGAGGTTGAAGTGTGCACCAGCGAACTCTTGATCAATCGCGATCGCTGTTCGGAAGCTGGCAATGGCGCTTTCGACCTGATTCAAGCCCCGGTAGGCTGCACCGAGATTGCAATGATAAAGCGCGCTCGAGTTGTTAATTGCGATCGCGCGCAGGATGTAATCGACGGCGACTCCATGGCGATTTGTCTGATGTGCGGCGACTCCCAGAAGATGCA
>JBFWWA010000024.1:0-15875 GCA_050246455.1 Planctomycetaceae bacterium | reverse complement strand
CGCGCCCCGCCCGATTCCTCGACGATCTTTTTTTGCAGTTCGACCGACTCGACCCCGTCCGCCTGCAGATTCAGCAGGTTGTAGTCGTAACTGACGCGAGTTGTGAGCCGTCCTTCCTGCACCCGGAACATCTGAGTTCCGAGCAGTACAACGAGAACCGCGCAAACAGCGAGGGTTGGAACCGGGAAGCCGGAAGTGATTTTACTGAGCAGCTTCCCCTCGAACGGACTGGGAAGCCGCTTGCGCTCGACGTCCCGGTCGGCAATCGCAATCAGGGCCGGAAGCGTCGCAAATGCTGCCAGTGCGCAAAGCAGAATTCCGCCGCCGGCAATGATTCCGAGCTCCGCAATTCCGCGGAAATCGGTCAGTGTCGCACAGAAGAACGCGAGCGCAGTCGTCACCGCCGCGGAGATGATCCCCGTCCCCACCCCATCCGTCGCTTCGAGGAGTGCCGTACGAAGCGGCTTGTCTCCGTGGCGGAGTTCCAGGTACCGCTGGATATACACGACGGCGAAGTCGACACCGAGGCCGATCAGCATCACTGCGAACGAAACCGACAGGATATTCAGATGACCGACGGCCAAAGTCGTGAAACCGAACGACCATGCCATGCCGATCGCGAGCATCGCCATCCCCAGAAGCGGATGACGGAAACCGCGGAATCCGACAAACAACAGCGCGGCGAGGCCAAGAATCGACACGGCGGTCGAGAGCAGCATATCGGTCTGCGAGCGGCTCATCTCGTCCGCTTCCAGAACCGGAACTCCGGTCATTCCAATCGTCACGTCAGGATGCGATGCGCGACAATCGGCAATCAATTCGCGAATGCGGGCGATCGGCTTCGAATCGCCGCTGAAGTTCCCCCCCTTGCTCGCGGGAAGGGCTTTGATGAAGCCCATCGTCCTGGTTTCGTTCAGGAAGTACGCCTCATCGCCGACATCTCCCAGCAAGGTGTCGACGGGAAGCACTGTCGGCCACGGATTACGGAAGCCACGCTCGTTTTCGACATAGCTCGAGAGACTGGCCGCCAGTAATTGCGCATGCGAGATGACAGGCTTCAGTTGCGCCGTCGATCCCGCGGCTCCCGGCTGTTTGGAGGCGGTGCGTGCCGTGAGTTGATACTGCAGTCTTGGGAGCAGCGATTCGAGGCGGATCAGGTCCCACTGACCGCGCAGCACGGGTGAGTATTCGCCGATCTGCCGAAGCCCGCGTTGAAGCTGCGCCGGAGTCAGGAACTGCAGTCCTTTGCTCCGCAGCGAGCCGGCGGAAACTTTGTAGAGGACGTTCTTGAAAAGCTTGTTTTCGCGTGACAACCGCGTTCCGAGCTCTTCCAGAGCGGCACGAATCGCATCGGAATCTCCCCCCTCGACCACGACGATGATGTCGGAGGAATCTCCGAAGCTCCGGGTGTACTTCATCCAACGCTGGTGGAAATCGGCCGTCGGGTCGATCAGGTCGGCCCGTTCGGTTTTGAAATCGAGGCAGAGAAACGAGAACGCCGCAGCAACGCACGCGCTCAGAACGACGAACCAGAGGGTCGAAAGAGGGCGCCTCGAACCGAGGCGCGTAATGGCCCGCAATCCCTCGCCGAGGAGCGAGCGTTGTTCCGGAACCGGGGCGTCGTGCCTGGGTGAGCTGCTGCCGTGCATCCGTGCCGGTATCTCGAATTCTCGTCGATAAGGTGCGGTCATCCTGCCGACGGGACCGGCCGGTGAGTTGTGCAAAGTCGAAGCAGATCGAATCGACCTGACCTGACGCAGCGCAACAAACCACGCGGCCCCCCGAGCGGGCGGGCATTCTAGGCCGGTCTCCGAAACGGGGCAATACGAATGGGGGAGGCAGGTTTTCCGGCTTCAGACCGTTGCTCTTCAGGCGTGCGTACGCGTCAACTCCCGAGCAAACACGGTATCCGCTACGGGTCGGCGCTCCTGTCGTCCGGTTCGACCGAATCGCCATCCTGCCGTTGTTGATCGCGGTAGAGGCGCAGCACGACGAGGAACGCGAGGTAGTCGTAAAGAGCGTGCGTGACGATCGGCGCCATCAGATTGCGACTGCCGGAGGCGTCCAGAAGGACACCAAGATAGAGTCCGATCGCGCCCGCCAGTAGTGCATAGGTCGGCGTGATCGCGTGGGCCAGACCGAAAACGATGTTGCTCCCGATCAGCCCCGCCGCCGGACCGAACCGCTCGAACAGGGGTTGCAGCACGCCGCGGAAAAGCAGTTCCTCCCCCACACCCGCCAGGACCGCCAGAAAAATGAGGTCGAGGGGCCGACACGCTTCGAGCGACGGACCGAGGAATTCGACCAGCAGTTTCTGAATTCGCTCGAGCGGCGGAATCGGGTAGCGGATTGATAGCAAGAACAGCCCGAACAGCGGAAGCGTTGCGACAACTCCCCAGGCAATCGCGCCGAAGTCCCAGATCAGCAGCGCCAGCGGATTGACCCCCAGCAGCCAGCCCGCCACGATCGCAACGCCGACCATTCCCCCCTCGAACATCGCCGCCAGATTGAGGAATTGGGTGCGGTCGGCGGGGTCGAACATGCGGCCATCCTACCGGTGAAGTTCGTAATC
Source organism: Planctomycetaceae bacterium (assembly GCA_050246455.1). Taxonomy (GTDB): domain Bacteria; phylum Planctomycetota; class Planctomycetia; order Planctomycetales; family Planctomycetaceae; genus CAZVJA01. Next base: position 13,303 of record JBFWWA010000024.1, on the reverse strand, counting down.
CGTCCACGGAGAACTCCGACGCCCCTGCACTGCCGAAATATTGTTCAGACGCCCCTTCCAGGGTTTCTCCGGAATGCGGATTGATCCGCCCCGGAACTGCCGCCATGATGATGAGAAAGAGGTATCGCTCGGATTGCGGCGACCTCGGAAACAGGAGTAATCCGATGATCGAGCTCAAGCGAATTCTCGTCCCGACGGATTTTAGCGACTATGCGGCAGTCCCTCTGAAGTACGCGTGCGGACTTGTCGACGCCTTTCATTCGGAACTGCACATTCTGCATGTGCTGCAGGATCTGGTCGCGCTGGTCCCCGAGCCCGGCCTGGCATATGTCCCCCCCGGCGATCTGATCCGGGAATTGCAGGAGAGCGCCGAAGCGGCACTGCAGAAACTCCCTGACCCGACCTGGGCCGCCGGAAAGTCGATTGTCCGGGCGACCCGCCAAGGTCCCCCGTTTCTCGAGATCGTCCGGTACGCGAAGGAAAACGACATCGACCTGATCGTGCTCGGTACACACGGCCGAACGGGCCTCGCACACGCGCTGATGGGAAGTGTCGCGGAGAAGGTGGTCCGGAAATCCCCCTGCCCGGTCCTCACGGTCCGCCCCAACGACCACCAATTCAAGATGCCTTGAACGAGGGCAACTTGGCCAGTCGTGTGCCGCGCCATTCGTGACAGACGGAAATCTCATCCGGATTTCGAGCGTAGCGGCGCGATTCGGGGCGGAGTTTCTCCCAACAATCGATACAACGGGGCAGAATCGGTTTTTCGCGCTCAGAGACACAACCGCTGCCCGCTGCTCGCGGGGCGAATCGCTCGATTGTCCATCGGTCGCGGCCGATAACTCTTCGTGGAGCCGGATCACCTGCTCACGAAAGATGCGCAGCCGACGACAGTTCGGGTTGAACGCTGCCATCAGCAGGAAAGCCTGCTTCCGACGCAATGCGTCGCTTCCACCTGTCAGGGCCAACACCCAGCGGCCGGGGTCTCACAGTTCCGTTGAGACCCCAGACACCCAGGACTCAGCCTATTCGAATCGCTTGAGAGAACATCTTCGTTTGCCTCCCTGACTGGTTGGATTCTTCAATCGCCGTCATCGTTCACTCCCCCTCGGAACGGTGACGGCGATTGTCGTTTTGCAGGGGTCAGGAGACAGAATTCATCAGACCCCAAGCCGACGGCTTGCCGTCGGACTGAGCGGGACTTCCGATCCGCGATTCTCAGCCCTCGACCTTTTCAAAAATGATGATGTGCTGCCACGGTAGTATGTCGATCGTCTCCTGGAATCTGAGGCGGAACTCCGGCGGGCTCATCTCCTGCTTGACCTGATCGATGCTCATCTTGTGAACGAGCTTGATCGGCACTTCGCGGTCTTCCTTGCGGAACTCGACGAAGACAACCCGCCCCCCTGGCTTCATCGCGCGCGAGATGCCGAGCATCATCTCGTACGGATGGCTGAACTCGTGGTAGACATCGACCATGATCGCAAGGTCGACAGTTCCTTCCTCGAGTCGCGGCGATCGAATTGTTCCGAGCACCGGTTCCACATTCTTGATCTTCCGTTGATCCAGCTTCCTCGAAAGCAATTCCAGCATCTCCTCCTGGATATCGACCGCAAGGACCTTCCCCTTCGCCCCGACGAACCGAGCCATCCGAACCGAGATCACGCCGCTCCCTGCCCCGACGTCCGCCACCACCATCCCCGGCTTGAGCTGGAGCGCTTTCACCATCTTCGTGAGCTGCTCTTCCCGCTCCCGCTGGGGCCGTTCCAGCCACGGCGCCGCACCGAAGCCCATCACATATGCAATCTCGCGATTCATGTAGAACTTGCCGATGCCGTTCGGATCGTGGTCCTCGCGGAATGAATAAAAAGGAAGCTCGGCGTCGACGGGAACGCGAGCCCCGCGCTGTGGTGTTCGCGGATCTGCCTGCACAGCTGCGGTCGACAGCGTTGCAAGACAGGCGACGAGAAGTAAAGGACGGGAGAGAACTCGAATCATCCATTCACCCTTCGATAAAGCCGGGAAGCAACCTCTCCAATGTAGCAGGAATTCTCAAATGCCGTCTCCTTGACTATTGAATCGTCCAGTCATCAGGAAGCACGAGGATCAATTTAACGCATGGCACAAGCCTCACTTCTCGGTCCGAAAATTGCGCACGATGCAGAGGGATAAACCGGCAGATTTGCGGAGCCGGTCGAACTCAGCAATATCGACGGACGTTATCGAATTCCCGTAAATATACACTTCCGTCAGATTCGGAAGCGTCGCGAGCACGCCGAGTCCAGCGCCGGTAATTGTCGTGTTCTCGAGCGACAGGAACTCGAGGGATTCGAGTTGTGCAATCGACTTCATTCCCGCATCAGTGACATCCGGGTTCCCGATACGGAGCGCCTTCAGACTCCTCAGTGAAACGAGCTCTGCCAAACCAGCGTCGGTCACGGCAGTTGTGCCGAGTTGCAAATGCTCCAGCTGTAAGAATCGTGCAATCGTTTTGGTCGAATCGTCTCCAACCTGGGTATCGCTGAGATTCAGAACTCGCAATTCCAGCAATGGAGCGAGTCGATGAAACTCTGAGTCGTCGATCGTGTTGAACCCAATTTCCAGAATTCGCAATTTCGAATGTTGGCCGATGTGCGCGAGCGATGCGTTGCTGATGGCGGTGTTCAGCAGGGCAAGATGCTCAAGCGACCGGCATCGATCGAGCAACGACATATCAGAATCTGAGAATGGGCCCCCAGTTGCCATGACGTGCCGAACGTTCGGAAGCAGCGCTGCGGTCTGGGTGTCGCCGAACAGACGCGTCACGGCTTCCGTTGAACGAGGCAACGTTTCAACCGATACGAAATGCACTCGCGCGAACAGGTCGGGGTTGTCGATGATCAATGGAATCGACGACGCACTCAGGTGAACGGATTCGATCGCTTCGACCGATTGCATCCGTGCGACACCGATCCATTTCCGCATCCAATGGGGACCGATCGGGTGTGTCCCGAACCCGTCACCCGACGCGCGGAATGCCTCCAGCACAAAATGCTGCCGCAATGCCGGCCCGCCGACCAGCACGATCGCCAGCACCACCGTCGCGAGACAGAGTGCCCACAGCCAGCGGAGGTTTTTTGCCATCCAGGAAGAAGTCTGGACCTCATTGCAGCGAGTTGCCGTAGTCTCGACTGTCACAACTCTGCCTCGATTGTCGCGAAGATTCTCGAGCATTCCCCAGTTCATCATTGCGGAAATGCGAGTAGCATCAATACGCAGCAAAAGAAACGGCGGGCTGGTGCCCACCGCTCGCCTTCTTCCCCGCGAATATTCCTGCGCATTCACACGCTCGGCTCGCGGCCGTGTTTGCGGAGGATTGCGTCCCACTCTTCGAGCGGCACCGTTTCCGCCTCTTCGACGAGCATGATCGGAATATCGTCCTTGATTGCGTATCGCAGCCGGCAGGCGGGATTTGTGCAGACGAGTGCGTGCCCATCCATCACCAACGGCGACTTTGACGCCGGGCAGACCAGAATCGCTTCAAGCTGCTGAAAATTGAATGGCAACGCACCGCTCCGCGGAAAACAGGTTGTCAGACTTCGGGATGAAGATCGACGGCAAGTCGTCGGCTTGGGGTTCTGCTAACCCCTAATTCCTAGCGCCTAATCCCTACTTCAAAACCCCCGCGCTTTGCGGATGTCATCGAAGTCCCGCAGGTGATAGTCGATTCCAACGTAATCGAGGACCTTGCACAAGGCTCGAACCGCGACTCCCATTCCATCCGGGCCGCTGAACCCGCCGAATTGTCCGCCCCCCTTCAGATGAGGTTCGGTTTCGAGGAAGAAGCCGGGGACACCGAGTTTTTTCACTTTCTTTTCGATCTTCGGAATCTCATTCCGCAAATCGCGCAGCACCAGTTCATGGCCTGCGTCTCCGACGTTGGCAGGGACAAAGTTCTTGAGCCGATTCTCATCAACGACACCGGTCCATTCGAGATCCGGATCGATCGCGTAATCCTTGATGTGCATCCAGCCGAGGTACGGCTTCATTTCGAGATACTCGTGATAGCATTCGACCGGGTTCTTGTTTTGAGCAGCGACGTTGCCGCCGTCGAACACCAGAACGAGATTCGGATGTTTGATTCGCTTTGCAAGTGCGGCGAGGGTCGAGCCACTCTGCCCGACGAGGTTCGGCTCGATTTCGAGTCCGTAGACGAGTCCTTCCTTCGCGCAGAGCTCGACGATTTCACCAATCTGGTCGGCAGCCTGCGCGAGGTACGGCTTGGGGTCTTCCCCCAGGGGATGATAGAACGAGAAGCCCCGAATCAGCTTCGTTTCGAGTTCGAGAGCGGTGCGGATGGTCGCTGCGACATCCCCCTTCAAGTACTGCTTGAACGGAACGAATTTGTTGTGCGACTTGTCCGCCTGGTCGAGCAGCTTCACCTTGCCGACGCGCGAGCCGATGCTCGTCACCGACATCCCGTATTCGGCGTGCATTCCGCGGAGCGTTTTGAACTCCGCTTTCGAGAGTTCCGTGACATGCTTGACCGTTCCCGACGCGTCGACATCAATGAATCGCGGGCTGTAATAGCGGAGACCAATGGCGGCGAGGGCCGACATCTGTTCAATGGCGGTCTTGCGGATGGCGGCTTCGTCGGCGAAGGCACTGATCAAGGCTTCGGGATTCTGAGACATTTCAATTCCAGTTCGGCGGATCAATCCGGGGAGATGACTCTAAGTCGGCCCATTGTTGATGCCGTTCGAGGGAGTTTCAAGGCACCCCGGCGGTTCGTGGAATTGACCCGCGTTTCGCCGTAAGATGGCTGCTGGAAATCCGACTCACCCCACGATTGGAAAGCGCTCTGCAACGCATGAATTCCGCCAGCAAATCCGCCGCGAGTGAACGTCAGCTCCGGGCCGGCATGGTCGGCATGGGGATGATCTTCGACGAAACCTACCGTCCTTTTTTCGAACAGGCGTACCGGACGCGGCTCTATGACCGCCGCTTCGGCGACTTTGACGTCTATCTCGCGTCGGTCGCTACGCGCACCGGAAGCCGCGCGACGCAATATCTTGAAAGCGCGAAGGGAAAGATCGATCAGTTCGAGAGTTTCTCCGGCGATCAATCGGTCGAGCAGATGCTCGAGACCGCGCTGAATTTCGCCTGCGTCGCCACGCCCGACGACCGGCATTTCGAACCCGCCCGAAGAATCCTCGAATCCGGAACGCATCTGCTCATCGAGAAGCCGTCGGTGCTGACGCTGCAGGAGCTCGACCAGCTTCTCGAAATTGCGAACCGGAGGAATGTGCTCGCGAAAGTCGTCTATCACAAGCTGCTTGATCCCGATCACAAGAAGCTGCGCACTCTCTCTGCCGACGGCGTCCTCAAGCACGTCAACAGCGGCTACTGCACACTTCTCGAACCGAAACAGATTTCCGGCAGCCAGTTTTCGGAATGGATCACCGGCCGCAACCCCGGCACGTATGTCGCGGTGCACTACATCAAGCTGATCGACTTCTCGTTTCCCGGCAAACTCAAGACGATCACCGCTACCGGGCAGCGTGGCATCGTCGGTCCGAAAGACGGGCCGACGTGGGACAGCTGCCAGATGCGGATGATTTACGAATACGAATCGGGACGCGAGGCGGCCTTCGATATTCATACCTCGTGGGTCACGCCCGATAACTTCCCCGGCTACGTCGAACAGGAAGTGCAGTTCCGTTTCGACAACGGCGTCTGGAATGGACATTCGCGCAAGCGGGGTGTCGAGCTGACCGTTGAGGGGAAGACGCCGGTCTCGCTCAAGACGACGATCAACAATCACTACAACGGGTCGTTTCTCGAGCCCTGGGGCGAGCGCGCCCAGCGTGGTTATGGTATTGAAGTGATCGACCGATTTGCCCGCGAAGTGGCGTACGTGGAATTCGGCGGCGCGGAATCGGAACGGAATGCCCGGCTCACGGAAATGCGGAAGCTGTCGTACAACGAGCTCGCTTCCGATCGCCAGACGATTGCAGCCGTGCAGGCGCTCGAAGCGATTCTCGCGCGGCAGGCAGCGGGCGAACCGGACTGCGTTGTTCGTGTCAATGACGCGAACGGGGGACTGGTCCTCTACCGCCCCGGCTCCGCTGAACACGAAGTGCTTTACCCCGGCAAAGTGTGATTTCTCAAAGCAATCCCGCCGGCCGCGCCCGGCGGAAATCTCCAGGATTTGTGTGATAGGAAGTTCGATGACCTCCCCAATCCAGTTTCCCAACGAGGAACAGTCCAACGCCGTTCGCAAGGTGATTGCCGGCCGAGAGCCCGTGGCGCTGCGAACATTCACGCCGAGTCAGGCAGTGCTCGCAAAATCGGCGGGCAGCTTCCACTGGACCCCCGAAGGTCGCCGGCTTTACGACTACACATCCGGCGTGCTCGTCTCGAACCTCGGCCACAACCCGCGCCGCTGGATGCAGAGTTTCGCAAACTCGATGGGATGGAAGCCGGAAGATTTCACCTCCGGCGGCGACGGCTATTTCTCCGCGATTGCACTCACCGCGTACAACGCGATTACGGAAATCGAGTCAACGGCCGTCGAAAGACTGCTCAAGAGCGTTCAATCGGCAAAGGGTGGAAAGCGGCTCGAATCCGTTATGTGGGCGGCGTCCGGCTCCGAAGCGATCCAGAAAGCACTCTGGGCCTGCCTCCATCGCGATCCGAAGCGCGACATCATCCTCGCGACCCGCTACGGATTTCACGGCAAGAAAGGGCTTGCTGGTGCAGTCACCGGTTGTGAAACCGATTCCGATCGCGACCCCCGCGTGAAGTTCATCAGCTTTCCGATGCAGGAAATCGACGACGTCTCCAAGTACGGCAAGCCGATCGATCTTGCACCGTACCGGAACGAGCTCGACGGGTTGTGGAAAGAATACGGTTCGAAGCTCTGCTGCCTCATCACCGAGCCGTATCTCGGCGGCGGCGGAAGCTACCACCCGCCGGCGGAATACTTGCAGATGCTCGTCTCGTTCTGCCGCGAGCACGATATTCTTTTCATCCTCGATGAAGTGCAGGCCAACTTCGGCCGCACCGGAAAACAGTACGCATTCGAGAAGTACGGCATTGAGCCCGACTTCGTGGTCCTCGGCAAGGGGCTCGGAAACGGGGTCCCGGTCAGCGCCGCGGTCGGCCGATCCGACGTGATGGCCAGTCTGAAATACGGCGAAGCATCCGACACCTGGAGCGCGAACCCGCTTTCCTGCGCTGCGGTGCTCGCAACTCTCGACGAGTTCGAAAACACCGATGTCATGGCAAATACGCAGAAGCTCTCGAAGATGTTCTTCGAAGGGCTTGCAGCTCTCAAAAAGTTTCCAATCATCGCCAAGGTGCGCGGCGAAGGGATGGTCTTCGGAATCGAATGCGCGGCCGCGGGGAAACTCTCGGCCCGCGACGTCGCGAACGCTATCGTCGAAGCCTGCTACCTCGGCAAGCAAGGCGGAGACGGCATTCACCTGATGGGCCCGCTTGCCAACTGCGTGCTCCGAGTCAGCCCGCCCATGACAATGACCGAAGCCGAGGCCCGCACCTCCCTGTCGCTGCTTGAAGAAATTGTGGCGGGGGTGGCGAAGCGGATCTCCTGACACGTTCACACCTCGGTGCTCTCGCCGTTTCGCCCGAGCGCCCGGCTTTCGTCGAGACCCCAGGTTGCCATTGACCTCAAGACCGCTTTCACCGATTATTTTCACTCCCCGTGCTGACTTGAACAGCGGCCCACGGCAGACCTTCCGTGGGCTGGTGCACGACTCTTTTGTGACACACCAGATTTACGAATGTCCCCCACTGACGCCATGACTGAGCCCGCTTCGACTCCCAACGCTTCACTTCCGCCTGCCGACCGCTTCGAGTTGGAACGGGTCAAGAAGCTGGAAGCCATTCAGGCGCTCGGCCTCGATCCGTGGGGGACGCGCTTTGACAACCACATTCCCATTGCGCAAGCGCGCGACGCGGCTCCCGCCGAGCACGGCATCGACGGCGACAACGTCCGGGTCGCCGGCCGCATCATGCTTCGCAACAACAAGGGAAAGCTGAAGTTCTATCACATCAAAGACTGGAGCGGGCGCATCCAGCTGATGGTGTCGCGGCAGGATCTGTCGGACGAGCAATGGGAACTCATCGGCAACCTCGATCTGGGAGATCTTGTCGGAGTCGACGGCCGGCTGCGCCTCACGAACACCGGCGAGATCACCATCTTCGTCGAGAAGATGACGATTCTCACCAAGTCGCTGTCGCAGCCCCCGGAGAAATACCACGGGGCCAAAGACGTCGAAATTCTCCTTCGACATCGGCACATCGACCTCATCTACAACGATGGTGTGCTCGAGCGGATGCTGAAGCGTACGAAGATTATCGATTCGGTTCGCCAGACGCTCCGCGAACGAGGTTTCGTCGAAGTCGAGACTCCGGTTCTGCATGCGATCGCCGGTGGCGCGGCTGCCCGACCGTTCATCACGCATCACAACACGCTCGATATGCAGCTCTACCTGCGCATCGCGCTCGAACTGCACCTCAAGCGGCTTCTTGTCGGAGGCGTGGAGCGGGTCTATGAAATCGGCCGCGTCTTCCGCAACGAGGGAATCGACAGCACGCACAACCCCGAATTCACGATGCTCGAAGCGTACCAGGCCTATGGCGACTACGGCTCGATGATGGACCTCACGGAGGCGGTTATCGTAAACGCAGCCCGTGCGACGAGCGATAGCCCCGTCGTACCGTGGGGGGATTCGAACGTCGATCTGACGCCGCCGTGGCCGCGCAAGAAGTACGCCGACCTGTTTGCCGAGTTCGCAGGCTGCGATCTCCATGACGAAGCGGCCGTGCGAGCCGTCGCACAAAAGCACGGCATCGAGACCAGCAACGTCCACCCCGACGTTGTTGTCCATGAGGTTTTCGAGGAAGTCGTCGAACATCGCCTCAAGGGGCCGATCTTTGTCATCGACTATCCGGCGGCCCTCTGCCCGCTCACCAAGCGGAAGGCGGGCCAGCCGAATATCGCCGTGCGATTCGAGCTGTACGTCGAAGGAATGGAAGTCGCGAACGCGTACACCGAGCTCAACGATCCGCGGCTGCAGGAAGAGCTCTTCCGGACGCAGTTAGCAGGGCTTTCCGATGAAGACTCGATGGCGAAAATGGACCAGGATTTCATCCGTGCCCTCAAGGTCGGCATGCCGCCGGCCGGTGGGCTCGGTATCGGTATCGATCGTCTTGTGATGCTTTTGACCAACAGCCACAGCATCCGCGACGTCATTTTCTTCCCCCTGCTCCGCCCCGAATCGTCCGGCGGCGAGGGAAAGAAGAAACAAGCTCCCGCGCCCGAACAAGCGTGACAAGGATGGTCTGAGTAGAACTTCCCACCCTGTGAAACAGGTGGGCTTGTGAATGCGAACCTCGACGCCAAAGGATTGGCAAAATGTATAAGGCGCTTCTCTGCCTCAGGTACCTGCGGACCCGATACATCGCACTGGCCAGCATCATCAGTGTGACGCTCGGCGTCGCGACGATGATCGTCGTCAACAGTGTGATGGCGGGCTTCAGCACCGAGATGCGCGACCGCATCCACGGCATCCTTGCCGATATCGTCATCGAAACGAACACGCTGGACGGACGGCCGAACGCCGAAGAGCAGTTTGAAAAGGTGCGCGGCGTCATCGGTGACGACGTGGCCGGCATGACGGCGACGGTCGAAGTCTACGGCATGCTCAGCTTTCAATTCGGCCGCCAGTGGACGACTCGTCCCGTCACGCTGATCGGAATCGAACCCGAAGGCAAGGCATCCGTCGGACCGCTCGTCGAGTACCTTCAAAGCTATCATCCCAGAATGGAAAACGGCGTGCTGCTGGCCCCGCCGGAGCGGGCGCACGACGTCAAGCCGAGCTGGGAACTGACCGCCACCGCTACCGAATGGCGAAAACAGGTCACGGAACGTCAGATTCAGTACCTCGAACAGCGCCGCACCGGAATTGAAGACGGAACTTTCGATACCGTCTCGCCGCACGCGGGAGTCGAGGAAGTTGTCGATGGCCCGCACGATCGCTCGACAAACAAATCAAAAACCGGCGCGGCGTCAATTGTCGATTCCGATCCGACGATGCTGTTCCCGGAGAGCACGAACGCGAGCGAAGAGGGCGCCGGAGACTCTTCGGATATCGGCGCTCCTTACCCCGCAAGACTCTACGTCGGTGCCGGACTCATCCACCTGATGTATGACGATCCGGCTTCCGGAAAGCTCAGAACCGTTGAAATGGTGAAGCCGGGTGACGATGTCAAAATCAGCACGGTGAGCGCCGGACGCCCTCCGGAGCCGAAGCATTTCAACGCGACAGTCGTCGACGTCTTCAAGAGCGGAATGAGTGAGTACGACTCAAATCTCGTCTTCTGCAACCTCGAAGAGCTGCAGCGCATCCGCGGCATGAATCTTCCCGGCCCGGAGCCGTCGATCACATCGATTCAGATCAAACTGAAAGACTATTCACATTGCCGCGATGTCGTGAAGCGGCTGCAGGCTGCCTTCCCGCCGGGACTCTGGACCGTTCGGACCTGGGAGCAGAAGCAAGGACCGCTCCTGGCCGCAGTCGAAGTCGAGTCGGCCATTCTCAACGTGCTGCTGTTCCTCATCATCGCCGTCGCCGGCTTCGGCATTCTCGCAATCTTCTTCATGATCGTTGTCGAGAAGACGCGCGACATCGGCATTCTCAAGTCGCTCGGGGCCAGCTCGAGTGGAGTGATGAGCATCTTCTTGTCGTACGGGCTCGCACTCGGAGTCGTCGGCAGCGGCGTCGGCATGGTCCTCGGGCTGCTCTTCGTTCGTTACATCAACGTCATCGAAGACGGCATCACGTGGCTCACAGGCCGTGAAGTCTTCCCCGAAACCATTTACTACTTCCCGGAAATCCCGACGTCGGTGAATCCGCTCACAGTGGCGTGCGTCGTTGCCGGTGCGATGGGGATCGCCGTGCTCGCCAGCATTCTCCCGGCACGCCGAGCGGCACGCCTGCATCCCGTGGAAGCGTTGCGTTACCAATAATCAGGCTTCAGGTGGTCGGGCCTCGGGCTTCAGGCCAGCCGAGTCCCCGACCTTGAAGTCGTTCCGTTTCTTGTCCTGAAGCCTGAAGTCCGAAAGCCTGAAGCCAATACCCGGAGATATCTCATGCCCGTCGATTCACCGGTGAAATTCCCCGGAAGCCGCACTCCGCTCCTCAATCGGAAAAGCGATGAGCGCGTGGCTGCGGTCGACTACATCTCCGCTGTTGCGCTTCAGAAGGCTTACCGGAAAGGGCAGCACAAGGTTTCAGTGCTCCGCGGCGTGAAGATCGGCGCGCATCGGGGCGAGTTCCTCTCGGTTGTCGGACAGTCCGGTTCGGGCAAGAGCACTCTGCTGCACCTGCTCGGGTTGCTCGACTCTCCGGACGTCGGCGAGATCACTCTCGAAGGTCAGCGCATCGACGACCTTCCGGCGCGCACACGGGATGAGCTCCGCAACCGGGTCTTCGGATTCATTTTCCAGTTCTATCACCTGCTGCCCGAACTTAATCTGCTCGAGAATGTCCTCTCGCCGCTCATGATTCGCTATTCAATGTTCGAATTCTGGAAACAACGGAAGCAGTTCCGCGATCAGGCCCGCGAAATGATCGCGAAAGTCGGCCTCGAACACCGCATGACGCACAAGCCGTCGGAACTCTCCGGTGGAGAGATGCAGCGAGCGGCGATTGCCCGGGCGCTCGTCGGACGGCCGCAGATTCTTCTGGCCGACGAGCCGACCGGAAACCTCGATTCGAGCACCGGTCACGAGATCACCGATCTTCTCGCGACGCTCAACGACACCGACCGCCTCACCATCATTATGGTGACGCACGACGATGCCATCGCCCGCCAGGCGCACCGCATTGTCCGCCTGAGCGAAGGGCGGATTCAGTCGGTTGAAGAAAACACCTGACATCCGGCGGAAAAGGCCGAATGCCGCACTTCTCCGAACCGCTTCGCCCGGAAGCGTGTCTGACCCGGCTGCCCTGAACCCTCCACTTTGACGGGGGTTCTGCCGGTGTCGCATTCCCCATGCGCGCTGATTAGAATCGAGCCGGACGCCGCGCCCGGATGCCGGGCCGCGACACCACAACTCATTCACCCACTTGCCCATAGACAGACGGACAAGCGCATGTCGCAGAAAGTCTATATCAGCGGTCAGCTGCTCTCTAAAGATGACGCCAAGATCAGCGTCTACGACCACGGCCTGCTCTACGGCGATGGCGTCTTCGAAGGAATCCGTGTCTACGGCGGAAAGGTCTTCCTTCTCGCCGAGCACGTCAAGCGGCTCTATGAAAGCGCCAACGCGATCCGCCTCGAGATTCCGATGACTCCGGCCGAAATGACAAAGGCGGTCGAAGAGACCGTTGCCGCCAACGGCATCAAGGACGGCTACGTCCGGCTCGTGGTCACGCGGGGAGCGGGCACTCTCGGCCTCGACATCCGTCGTACCGCGAACCCGCAGGTCATCATCATCGCCGACACCATCACTCTCTACCCGCAGGAAATCTACGACAAGGGGATGGCTCTCATCACCGCGAGCACCATCCGCAACCATCCGCAGGCGCTCAGCCCTCGGATCAAGTCGCTGAACTACCTCAACAATATCATGGCGAAGATCGAGGGAACCGATGCCGGTACCGTCGAAGCACTGATGCTCAACCATAAGGGTGAAGTGGCGGAGTGCACAGGCGACAACATCTTCATCGTCAAGAATGGAGTTGTTCGCACGCCGCCCACCGACGCGGGAATTCTCGAGGGGATTACGCGCGACGCGGTGATCAAACTTGCGCGAGAGGCGAAGATCACCGTGCAGGAGCTGCCGATGACCCGGCACGACATCTACGTCGCTGACGAATGCTTCCTCACCGGAACTGCCGCGGAAGTCATTGCCGTCACGAGCCTCGATGGCCGGAAGATCGGCGACGGTACGCCCGGTCCCGTAACCAGAAAACTGCTGCAACTCTTTCGCGAGTTGACTCGCCGAGGAAGCTGAGGAGCCGAACGATGCAAGCGGGCGCCCGTTGGCCGATGATCCTGCTCGGCGGTTCCGTCGTCGCATTTGCCGCTGTTCTTGCAGCAGCCGACGGAGATTCGGGCAAGAAAGCCCCCCCGACCGATCCGAAGATCGCTCTCGCGGAGTTCAACGAGCTCGTCGGCTCGTGGCGGGGCATCGGCCAGGTGCGACGCGGCTCGACCGACGGCGCATGGTCCGAGAAAGCGGAATGGGTCTGGCACTTCGATAAGAAACATGTCGGAGTGAACTGGGAGG
>JBFWWA010000023.1:0-16286 GCA_050246455.1 Planctomycetaceae bacterium | reverse complement strand
TGGGACGCCCAAGCCACCGAAGTCCTCAACAAGGACCAGAAGGAAAAGTTCACGAAGCTCAAGGGGAAGCCTTTCGACTTCACCGATGTTCGAATCGGTGGATGATTGTCGCGGTCGCATCTTAACTCGGAAGGAGACGATCATGGTTCAGGCGTACGTGTTCGATCGGACCGGCAAGCTGGTCGGACCGGTCGAGTCGCCGAAAGTCGAGCGGACCGACGACGAATGGCGTTCTCGACTCACGGCTGAGCAGTTCCGCGTGCTCAGACATCAGGGAACCGAAGCGCCCTTCTGCGGAACGCTTCTCGACAACAAGAAGCACGGCGTCTACACCTGTGCCGGTTGCGGGCTTCCGCTTTTCGCATCAAGCGCGAAGTTCAATTCCGGCACCGGTTGGCCGAGCTTTTTCCAGCCGGTTGCCCGCGAGAACGTCGCGGAACGGCGTGATGACAGCCATGGGATGGTGCGGGTTGAAATACTCTGCGCACGCTGCGAGGGACATCTCGGGCATGTGTTCGAAGACGGACCACGTCCGACCGGCCTCCGCTTCTGTCTCAACTCCGAATCACTTGATTTCACGCCGACCGAGCAACTGGCGTCGCTGGCCGATCCTGCGGCAGACCATGTGCTGGGACACGCGACCTGATTGATGAGAGACCGACCGATGAGCGCGGAAACCGTGACCCCGTCAACTGCAACAGCCGTCCTTGCCGGCGGATGCTTCTGGTGCACCGAAGCCGCATTCGAACAGCTTGACGGGGTGCTCGACGTCGAAAGCGGCTACACCGGCGGCACCAAGGAAGACGCGAACTATCGCCGCGTCTGCGAAGGTAATACTGCTCACGCGGAAGCGATTCGGATCACCTACGATCCGGCGAAGATCGACTACGACCGGCTGCTCGACGTGTTCTTCCTGGCACACGACCCGACGACGCTGAATCGCCAGGGAAACGACGTCGGAACTCAGTATCGCTCGGCAGTCTTCTATTCCGGCGACGAGGAGCGGCAGCAGGCGGAAGCGAAGATTCGTCAAATCAACGATTCGAAGACTTTCGCACGGCCAATAGTGACGACCCTCGAGCCGCTCGGCGACTTTTATCCGGCAGAAGCGTATCATCAGGACTACGCCAGACAGAATCCCGACCAGCCGTACATTCAGTACCAGGCCATTCCTAAAGTCTGCAAAATCCGAGAGAAGCACCCTCAGTGGATCCGAAAAGACGCATGACAACTCCAGAAGATTTCTCGAATCGACAGATCGACCCTTCCGTTTCCCGGCGCGGTTTTCTGCGCGGGGCTTCGGCACTCGTTGCCGGCGCGGCGGGGAGCCTGGCCTGTGCGCGACCGTCAGCGAGAGCGCACGGCTCCGGCCAGGAAAACACGAGCCGGTTCGATGTCGTCGTCATCGGGGGAACGCCGGGAGGAATTGCTGCCGCAATTGCCGCCGCAAGAATGGGAAGAAGCGTTGCGCTTGTCGAATATCACAAGCACTTCGGCGGCATGAGCACGAGCGGACTCGGAAAAAGCGACGTCACGCAGCGCGAGATGATCCGCGGACTTTTTGCCGAGTTCATCGAGCGCGTCCGCAAACACTACGAAGAAAAGTACGGTCTGAACTCCGAGAACTACAAGCTTTGCCGCGATGGTTACTACTTTGAACCGAGCGTGGCTGAATCCATTTTTCTGCAGATGCTCGCCGAGCAGAAGACGATCTCGCTGTTTCCCTACCACCGGCTGGTGGGAGCGATTACGGAAAAGGGCCGTGTCGTCGGCGTGCGCGTCGCCGACCGATCCAATAATCAAGAACGTGAACTTCCGGGACGGGTGTTCATCGATGCGACCTACGAAGGAGATCTCTACGCCTCGGCGGGGGCCGGGTTCCGGTTCGGCCGCGAGTCTCGCGATGAATTCAAAGAACCGCATGCCGGCCACATCTACTTTGACTCCAGGACAAAGACTTTTCTCCCCGGTGGCACGGGAGAAGGCGATCAGCGGCTGACAGCGTACACGTATCGCCTCTGTCTCAGTGACGATCCCGACAACGCACATCGCCTGAATGCTCCGCCGCCGGGATACGACAGAACACGCTACCTGGGTTATATCGGCGATGCCCGATCGGGCCGATTCGGCGAAAATGCAATTACCGCACGCGTCGCATTCACTATTGCGCCGATTCCGAACCATAAAACCGACGTCAACATGAAGCCGGCCGGGCTGGGTTTTACCTTCGCGGAGGAAAACGAAGGCTACATTGAGGCCGATTGGGCGGGACGTGAACGGATCTGCGAACGCATCCGCAACATCACGCTCGGACTCTTGTGGTTCGTCCAGAATGACGAGGAGCTGCCGGCGGAGCACCGCGAACATGCGATGCAGTACCACCTCGCCCGGGACGAATTCGCCGACAACGGACACTTTCCGTTTCAGCTCTATGTCCGCGAGGCGCGTCGACTGATCGGTGAATATACGCTCAAGGAACTTGATGTCACCGGCGGTCCGTCGGGCAACGGCGCGCGGTTTGAAGATGCGATTGCTGTCGGCGAGTTTCCGATCGACAGCTTTCCGGTCCGTAAAAAGCAGCCGGGGGACTCAGTCGTCCTCGAAGGTTACCTGGGGATGCTGCATAACATTACGCGGCCGTATCAGATTCCCTACCGCATCATGATTCCAGAAAAGATTGACGGGCTCATCGTTCCTGTTGCGGCCTCAACGACGCATGTTGCATTCAGTTCGATTCGTCTCGAACCGACCTGGATGGTGCTGGGACAGGCGGCCGGGATCGCTGCGCATCTTGCGATCGCCCGTTCCGTCGAGCCGCGCCGCGTGCCGATCACGGAACTGCAATCGATTCTTCGTGAGCAGAAGCAGGTCCTCGAACCGCCGGCAAAAGCGGTCTGACCGCCTTAAGGCCGAATGTTCGAAGCAAGCCCGATCGCCGTACGGAAAGTGCTCTCCCAGTTCGCTCAAAACGTTCCGCCGGCCATTGTCTCAGTGGGTCAGTGGGTTCGCGCCGTAGAATTCCCGGATGGGGATCGAACGGAATCGGCTGGAGATCCGCCCTGTCTTCTCGTCTGCGACGTAATAAGACAGGAGCGCGCGTCCCTGATCGAAAATCAGGCTCGTATACGCATAGGTATGGTTCTTGTCGGTTTCGATCGGCTTGATATGTGACCAGGTTTTCCCTTCGTCCGACGACACGGCCGCCGTCAGGGGAGTCCGCTTGCCGCCGTGCCCTGCCGCAGCGTCATACGTATCGTTCCACACCAGAAGCAGATCGCCGGTTGCGGGAATGCGACGCACCGTCGCGGGAGATTCCGGCGATCGGACTCCCCAGGACTTCGGCTCGTTCCATGTCTCGCCGCCATCCTTCGACTCGCTCGCGGCAATGTAGCCAAGCTGCGTGCGGATGATCATGAGAACCCGGCCATCCTTGAGTTCGATCACCTCGGGTTCCATGGCCCCTCGCTTCGGTTGATCGACGGTTCCCTGGCCCTGATGCCAGGATGCTCCCCCGTCGTCGGAGTACCAGCAGCGACAGAGAAAGTGGTTCTCCTTCTCGACGTCGGCCGTTGACGCGACCGGCACAAGGATGCGCCCGCTCGACAACACCGTAACACGATCGTTGTTCAGAACGTGATAGCCGGGCTCTGTCGTCACGATCGTCGGTTCGCCGAAGGTGGCGGCTTCGTCGTTCGAAACTCGGAGGGCCACCTTGAGGTCGTTGAACTCGTTCTTGATCAGATAAAACATGCCGATTCGCGGCTCTCCCGGCTTGCCTGCCGGAAGCCGTCGCAGCGTTACCGACATCACGTTTTTCTGGCCGACGTTCTCCTGCAGAACGCGCGGCTCGCTCCAGATCCGTCCACCGTCGCGCGAAGTGCGTGCAATGATGCGCGCCTTGGCAAAATCCGATTCGCTCCCGATGAATTCTGTTGTCGCGTAGAGCAGCGATCCATCGGAAAGGACGATCATCGAACCTTCGCTGTATCGCGGGTTGGCCGTAGTCGCCGCATAAACGTCGACTTTGACCGCCTCGATTCTGTTTGCAGGCTGCGATAACGTCAGCAAAGCCTGCGCAGCTCGCAGACGGACGTCGAGGATCGGGTCGTCAAGCATCTTTTCAAGATTGCCTGCGAGATCGATGCGACGTCCGTCAATGGCCGCCACCGCTGCAAGCCCGCGAATCTCATCGCTGCGATTCGCCAGATTCGCGGTGAGAAGCCCGCGATGCGCCTCTTTGCCGAGGAGGGCGAGAGCGTTTTCGGCATAAGCCCGCTTGACCGGATCCTGCTCGTTCCCGATGTTCGCTTCAAGCTGTGATGCGTCGGAGGAATCTCCGATCTGACTGATGAGCCAGGCTGCGATTCGCTTCGCCTCCGGATCGCCGCCGGCGAGGTACTCTCGGACGACAGTAATCGCCGAGGGAGAACCACAACGAACCAGAGCAGCGGCCGCCATCAGTCTCAGCGGGGCTTTATCGCTCGTTGCAACGCGTTTGCGCATGAGGCTGCCGTCGCCGATGTGGACAATCTTGAACAGGCTTTCCGCGGCATGCACATGTCCGTAGTCATTCGCCTGACCGAGGACTTCGAGCAGCGTTCCAACGTGGGATCGATCGCCGGCACGCACCAGTTCGCGGGCGATTCCGCAGCGCTCGCGTTCATCCGTCGTCGTGGCGACTCTCGGTCCGAGCGCGTCCCGCACCTCCTTCGCGTAGCCGGCGACGGTGAGAGCTTCCGCAGCATGCATCGACGGCCAGAACAGATCCGATTTCAACCCTCCGCGCAGTGTTTCGATGCAGCGGTTCCGCAGGGCCGGGTTCATCGAAATTGTTGCACCCTTCGCATCGACGGGCGCAGTCAGGCTCACTTTCGGCTGCTCACCGTCGGCGGCAATGAAACCGTAGTAGCGTCCCATCCAGTAGGCATGCAGGTAATCGGCCGGTCCGGTCTCCTGTTCCCGCCAAAGCGAGATCTCTTCCCATTGATGCCCGTCGTCGCTTCGATACGCCCCTCCGGGACCGCTCGCGATGATTCCCCACGGCGTCTGAAGCACCGATGTCGCGCGAGGAATACTCCACCCTTCCATGGCGGGCGCAGACGTCTTTCCACCATCGACCGAGCGGACAAGTTCACCCGCTTCGGTCACTCGTAACTGGGCACCGTTGGCGATCGGCGTCCATTCATGGAATTTCGACTCGCTGAACTCCGGGAGGTCCTTCTCTCCGGCATCGCGCCAGCTCAGCCCGCCGTCGCGCGAGATGAGCACTCCCCGGTTCGTCCTCGCCCAGATCACGAACGTCCGCGTTCGGGATGCGGAAAGTCCGGTGACGCTCGCACCCATCATGCCGTTTGAAATGTTCTTCCAGGTCTGGCCATGATCGCGCGTGAAATAGGCGCGGCCTGCACTGTCGCAGAACCAGGCGACCTGGGGATCGTCGCACCCGAATTGCATGGCAACCAGAGTGGGTTTCAACCAACCGTCGAGCCGATACGGGTTCCCCTTCCACGCATACTCGTTGTCGAGCGGGCGTTCGTTCATCGGAAACGGCTTCGCCGCCTGTGGCCGACGTTCTTCCGGATCCTGATGTGGATTGAGCTCGACGTCCCGGCGAATCGAGTTCATCACCGGGCGCATCGTTCGATCGACCGGATAGAGCATGAGTGATGCGTTGGCATCTGCCAGGGCTTCGCCGGCGTGCGGTACATCGCTCAATCGCTTCACATCGAGATTGCCGTCTTGAGACTTCTCTGACATCAGCGCCAATGTCATGTAGGTAAAGAGCGAGTTCCCTTCCATCCAGTTCGATTCCCAAAGGTTCATCAGCCAGCCGCGGTAGATTCCAAGCAGTTCCGGATTCTTTTCGTAACGAATGAGGTTGTAGAGCGCCTCATACGACTGCCCTTCGGAGCTGTGATCGGTCCGCGCGAGTTTCTGGAGCGAGAACGGCTGGCGGAAGAAAGCCGGTTCGGGATTCTTCTGATAGCGGGCGACAACCTTGTGGTAGAAGTCGAGGTAACGGCTGTTCCCCGTAATGCGATGGGCAATCAGCAGATCCGGAAGCAGCATCAGAGATGCGCGCAGCGGCGATTCCGCGACGGAATTCACACCGAAGAATTTCATCCGCCGCTCGTACAGTTTCTGATAATACGGATCGCGGGCGGGATCGGGGTCGATGCCGACGTGCCCCCACATGGTCGGTTCGCCGTCGACGTCAATGATGCGGCAATGATTCTCGAGGAGATGCGTCATCATCCGGTCGGTGTCATGCGCGATGAACTTCTTCTGCTCCTCGTCGGCAGCAAGGTCAAAGTAAATCGCATAGCCGTAGAGGACTGCGTTAAAATTGTCGACACTGACGTCGCCGTACCAGCGATAGTCCGCGTACTCTCCCTGCCCCTGATGCCATTCGATCGAATCGGCGCCGTCCCGTTCCCAATCCATGACCGGTCCATGCCCTTTGACGTAACCGCGTGCGAGCAAACCCGGTTTCCCGGTTACTTCCTGCAGAATCCGCAGCGCCTTGAGAATCTCACCGCCGCGTGTTCGGACGGAGGGATCTTTTGTGACTGCGTATTCATAACCGACTCCGCCTAGATAGCGCCCGGTCCAGACGCCGGCGTGGATGACGTTACCCGGCTCGTCGACCGTGTGGGGGAGCTTCGTTCCATGCGGCGCGCTCGGGACAATCGATATATAAAGTCCGTCGAGCCAGTGCTTGTCGAGCAGGTTCTGCAGCAGGTAGTCGGCTTTCTTGCCGAGCGGACTCGCATCGTCAACGGCACGAACCACGTTGGTTGAGAAGATTACGACCGCGACCGTCAACAGTGTTGTAAGCGACTTCATTTCGACCCTCGTCGAGAGAAAACAAGAGACTGCGATCCCGTCGGAAATCAATTGCTCAATGGAAACAACTGCTTCAATTCGTCCTTGGAGGGCTGCCTACCGTATTCGCAGAGTTCAAACGCTTCTGCTGTCGTAAACTTGTTCCCCGTCTCCGCTCCGTATGTTTCGTTCATCTCCTTGCGAAACTTCTCCGCCGTTTCCCGGAATCGCTTCGAAAACGATTCCCGCACGACACGACGGCGTTCCTCGACTTTCGGCGCGCCCCCCTCGATCAAACCGGCGTTGCCGAGCGCGCCCCCTTCGACGAACTGCGACTCCATCAAGACCAGCGCGTCAAGCTTCTGTTCGAGGGCCGCATCGATGCCGACTGCGATATCGGCATGGAACGGGTTCGGCTTCTGAAAGTTATCGGAGTAATACAGGAAAACCGGATTCCGTTCGAGCGGCTTGACATCAGGACAAAAGAACGGGACGGCAACCATGTAAGCGGCGTCCTGCATCAGAACTCCGGTGTATCTGTGGTCGGGGTGATAATCGTTCGTCCGCGGCCCGATCACCACGTCGGCGCGCCATTCGCGGATGAGGCGCGTCACTTCACGCCGATTTTCGAGAGTCGGCAGCAGTTCGCCGTCATGAATGTCGAGCACTTCCGTCGTGATGCGCAGAATGTCGGCCGCACGCTGGACTTCGCTGTTGCGACGCTGCGCAAGGGGTCCTCCTGCCTCGCGCCAATGCCCGATATCGCCGTTGGTCAGCGCGACAAATTTGACGTGATGCCCCGCCGCCGCCCAGAGCGCGGCAGTTCCACCCGCCTTGATCTCGCAATCGTCCGGGTGAGCGCCGAAACAGATGATCCGCAGCTTTCCATCCTCTGCGGGGGCGGCCTTCGGCTCGCGCCGGGGTGCATCGCCTCTTTGTGCAACGATCACGTCTTTTTCTGCAGCGCCCACCGAATGTGTGAGCTTGACTTCGGGGCCTCTGTCATCAAGCTGAGTCCCCAGCCACAGCCCGGCGAAGAACGCGATCGAAAATGGAAACCACAGGTATTTGCGGCTCATGAAGATTTCTCCGATGCGGATCAGTGCGTCGACCTCGGTTCTATGCCTCGATCATATCGTTTCGCGCACCGACAATCCCTCCCGTGCGACGCCGAAATCCGGAAAACTCGTTTCAGCGCGCTCAGTTGTCGCAGTATGATGGACCCGTCTCGCAGTAGTTCGAAGCGACAACAATACACCCGTGCGGAACGACCACATGAAACGGCTGCAGCTTGTATTCTGCGTTCTCGCGTTCGCCATTTCTTCCACTGTGCTTCCCGCCGCGGATGTAAAGCGGCCGAATGTTCTGTTTCTGATCGCCGACGATCTCAACTGCGACCTCGGCTGCTACGGCAATACGCAGGTGCAGACGCCGAACATCGACAAGCTCGCTGCGCGCGGCGTGCGGTTCGAGCGAACGTACTGCCAGTTTCCGCTGTGCAGCCCAAGCCGGACGTCATTCCTCACCGGCCGCCGCCCCGATGCAACGCAGATTCACACGAATGCGGGACGCGGACGAAACGGCGAATATGGCTTCAAGCCCCACTTCCGCGAGTTCATCCCCGACACGATTACCATGCCGCAGCTTTTCAAAGACAACGGCTATTTCGTGGCGCGCATCGGCAAGCTGTACCATTACGGTGTGCCGGGGCAGATCGGCACGGACGGCCTGGACGATCCGCCGTCGTGGAACTTCGTCGTCAATCCTGCCGGTCGCGACAAGGCGGAAGAAAACCGGGTTTTCTCCCTCACACCCGGCAGCTACGGCGGCTCGCTGAGTTGGCTCGCCACGGCCGGCAGCGATGCCGAACACACCGACGGACTCATTGCGACTGCAGCCATCAGTCTGCTGGAACAGCACAAGGAAGGTCCCTTTTTTCTCGCAGTGGGATTCTTCCGGCCCCATACGCCGTACGTCGCACCGCAGGAGTACTTCAACCGGCATCCCGCCGAGAAAGTGACGCTTCCGCCGCTCTCGGACGATGACAAGTCGCGCAAACCGGCGCTCGCCTACGCCACCGCGAAGCGCGAGCAGGATGCGATGCCCGAGTCGCAGAAGAAGGAAGCGGTGCAGGCCTACTACGCGGCCATTTCCCACATGGACGCGCAGCTTGGCCGCGTCATTGATGCACTCGACCGCCTCAAGCTCGCCGACAACACAATCATCGTAATGACGAGCGACCATGGCTATCACATGTACCAGCACGGCCTCTGGCAGAAGATGAGCCTGTTCGAAAACTCGGCGCGCGTGCCGCTGATGATTGTTGCACCAAAGGCGGAAGGAAATGGCCAGGTCTCGACAAGTCTTGCGGAACTGGTCGATCTGTATCCGACTCTCGCGGATCTCTGCGGGTTGAAAACTCCCGACTATCTCGACGGCACCAGTCTGCGGCCGGCTCTCGACAATCCGGCAACCGCCGTGCGAACGGCCGCATTCACGCAGCTTCGCCGCGGCACCCGCAACGGTTACAGCGTCCGCACAGACGAATGGCGCTGCACGGTCTGGGTCGACGGCAAAGAAGGCGTGCAGCTGTATGACATGAAAGCCGACCCCGGCGAAACGAAGAATGTCGCGGGCGATCCGCAACATGCATCAACGCTCAACGAGCTGAAGAACCTGATTGCCGACTATCAGAAGAACGGCAACCGAACGCGGAAGACTTTGAAATGACTCGTGGTTCGACGGCCCTATTCCGCGATCCGGGGTCACATGCCCTCGACTTAGCGAGGGCATGTGTCGATGCAACGTGAACGACATTGAACATGAGTCGAATAATGAGCGTCCGGACCGCATTCGCCATCTGGCTCGGCTTGATTGGCTTGTCGTGCGGCGCGGCTCTCGCTGAAGAGTCGCCCCCGCGCCAAGCTCCCCTGCTCCGCGAACGTTGGCGGACACCCCTTCAACTGCACAGCCCGACGAATGTCGTCATCGGCCGAATCGAGGGGGCGGCATACTTCGGCGTGCAGGGAACGGCAGCGACAAATGCCGGACGCGCAGCGGGAATCGAACTGCTCAACGTCAACGGCAAGCTCGTCTGGCAGGAATCGCATCGAGAAGAACAGACCGGGTTTCTGCCGGGTGCCTATGTGCAATGGGTCGACGCAGCTCACTCCGCCGAGGCACGAGTCCTTTATTCCTTCGTCCCGGACGCGCAAGGACGCAATGGCGGCGCGCGCCTTCTCCGAGCACACGACGGTGCACTGCAGGGAGAAATCGCCAACTCGACGCAATTCGGCAACAACAATTCGCTCCTGGCGGATCTCGACGGCGATGGACGGACTGAGCTCGTCTACGCGGATCAGAAAACGCTCACCTGTTTTGACCTCGGCGAACTGACGCAGCGCTGGCGATGCGACACCGGCGTTCACTTCTGTTGGAGCCTGCCGGCGCTGGCCGATCTGAATGCCGACGGAAAACCGGAGATTGTGTTCGGAAGCGAATACAACAATGCCGACGGCTCATCCGCGATGATGGCCCTCGATGGCCGCGGGAAAGAAGTCTGGAGGAGCGATGGTCACGCCGAAGATCTCGGTTCGACGCCGGTTTTCATCGGGGATGTCGACGGTGATGGGGAACAGGAACTCATCAAAGTCGGTCTCGATCTCGAACATCGCCGCAAGCAGAAGTGGAATCACGTCCACGTTTTTAGTCGTGGTGGAAAACTTGTTGTACGAAACGAATTCGGCTGTACCGGGATCGCGCTCGCCGACTACAACGGCGATGGCAAGCTGGACGGCGCGGGCATCACGAACACGCGCGACGGTGGAAACAGTGGCCGGCGAGCGATCCGCTGCATCGATCTGCACGATGGTCGCCTCGTCTGGGAGACTGCGGTCGAACGCGCGTATCTCGACACGAATTCGCCCGTTGCGGCCGACCTCGACGGTGATGGAAAGCCGGAGGCGATCGTCGGCACCGGAAACCCGGCCGGTTATGCGCGCCTGCCGAACAGCGACCCCTGGGGAGATTTGTACGTCGTCGCGACGGATGGAACGATCATGCAACGCGTTCCACTTCCAGGCTGGCCAGTGAACTGTGCCTTCTGCGATATCGACAGCGACGGCCTCGCCGAACTGACGGTCGTCATCGACGGCACGCCGGGCTGGCTCGCGGTGTATGACACCGCCGCGAAGACGACTCGCAAGGATTGGCCGACGCCGTTCGGCGATGCGTCACGACGCGGAACGCAATTCACGCGATAGGCGCATTTACTTGCTCAGCTTCGCCCGCTTCTGCTTCGCGGCGAGAGTCTTCCCGTTTTGGGTCGATGGGGCGCTCTTCAGCGGGTCGGCGGCGCCGACAAGTGGGTCGCCCGGCTTGATCTGATCAAGTCGCTCCTCGATGCGGGCCGCGTACTCGCGCGAGAGCTCGAAACCGAGGAACCTTCGATTCAGCTTCTTCGCCACGGCGAGCGTCGTGCCGCTGCCGCCAAAGGGATCAAGCACCGTCTCGCCAACGTTCGAACAAGCCTGGATGATGCGGCCGAGGAGTTGCTCCGGCATCTGGCAGCCGTGCCAACCGGCCCGCTCCTTGAACGTGCCGTTCACACGCGGGAAGTACCACGTATCTTCGTCCGACTGGAATGATTCCGGCACATCCTGCGGGCGGAGAATCCAGGTATCGTCCGGAAGGCGGCCTTTCGGGTTCGCGCGGTTGTCGGCATAGACGAGCTGCCGCGCCGAAGGAACGCGGATGTCATCGGTGTTGAACGTGAACTGCTTTGCATCTTTCACCATGTGGAAGAGATGCGCGTGCGAGCGGCTGAACTTGGCTTTGCAGTTCACGCCGAACGTGTAGTACCAGACAACCCAGCTGCGGCAGGTGAGGCCGTGCTCTTTCTGCATCAGCACCTTGAGCTCGGCGGCATACTCATCTCCGATCGCAAGCCAGAATGTGCCGGTGGGCTTGAGAAGCCGCACAACCTCGCCCATCCACTTACTGCACCATTCGAGATAATGCTCCGACTCGAGCTTGTCGTCGTACTCGTCGTATTCGTAGCCGATGTTGAATGGGGGGTCGGCGAATGCGAGATCGACACAACCTGCGGGAAGTTTCGCCATCCCCTCGACACAGTCGCCGAGATGGATCCGATCGAGATGTGACTTCATGTCGCTGCTTCCGTGTCGTTGGTCGCGAACTTCCGTAACAATCGTCCGCGAACTGGTTCTCAGTCCTTCACCACCGGATTGGTGAGCGTGCCGATACCGGTAATCTCGATGGCTACCGAATCTCCGTTTTCGAGCGTGAAATCGTCGGGCGGAACGATGCCGGTTCCCGTGAGCAGCATTGCTCCCTTGGGGAAATCGTTCTCGCGCGAAAGCCAGCTGATCAGGTCGGTAAACTCGCGGACCATCTGGCCGACGTCGGTTTCGCCCCGGAAGACGACTTTTTTCCCGCGCTGAATGTGCAGCGTGATCTTTGTCGCCTTACGATCGAGCGGCTCTTCGGGAACCAGAATACAGGGCCCGATGGCACAACACTGACGATAGAACTTCGCCTGCGGAAGGTAGAGCGGATTCTCTCCCTCGATGTCTCGAGCCGACATGTCGTTGCCGATCGAGAACCCGGCGAGCTTCTTGTCGGGAGTGACGACGAGCGTGAGCTCGGGTTCCGGAACCGACCAGTCGCTGTCGCGTCGGACGCGTACCGGTTCGTTCGGTCCCGAAACACGCGACGCGGTCGCCTTGAAGAAGAGTTCCGGTCGGTCGGCCGTGTAAACCTTGTCATAATTGCTCGCCGCCGATTCCGATTCTTCCATGCGTGCGACCTGGCTGCGTTTGTAGGTCACACCGGCGGCCCAGATTTCCTGCGAATCGACCGGAGCGAGAAACTTCACGCTGTCGGCAGCGATGGGGGCTGCATCCGGATCGATCAGGAACCTGGCAAGGCCGACGGGATCGGGAGCGTGCAGAATATCGGCCAGAGTCCGGCAGTTTTCCACCTGCGACATGTCGAGGAGTCGCACGTCGCGGCCGTCGACGACCCCCACCCTCCGCTCATCGTCGGCCAGCAGAACTTTGGCGAGCTTCATAGCGGACGGTGCTCTCTCAGCGCGTTGAGGACGGCTTGAATGTCTGTCGGTAATGGTGCCTCAAACGTCATCGGTTGTCCACTCTCGGGATGTCGGAATTCAAGTCGATAGGCATGCAGCGCCTGCCTCCGGATGAGAATGTCGGCATCGTCTTCCTTCTCTTCCCGGTCGGTCGATTTCCGCGAGAGATTGACCGGCTCGTTCGAGAGCAGCTCCGAAAGCCGCAGCGAATCTCCACCGCCGTACAGCTTGTCGGCGACAATGGGATGCTTCAGATGCTGCATATGAACACGAAGCTGATGCGTCCGGCCTGTCTTCGGCATCAGCCGCATCCAGGAAAAGCCGCGGAACCTTTCGAGCACTTCATAATGGGTGATTGCCTGCCGGGCATTTCCTCCCGGCTCGCAAACGCACATTTTCTCACGGCGTTTGGGATTCACGCGGACGCAGGTGTCGATGACGTCCCGGTCGAGATCGAAAACCCGGTGGGTAATTGCGCGATATTCCTTGACGACCTCGCGCCGCTCAAACTGCCCGCTCAAGCGATGATGCACCTGATTGTTCTTCGCGATCACCAGGACGCCGCTCGTATCGCGGTCGAGCCTGTGGACAATTCCCGGGCGCAACTGCCCCGCGACGTCGCTCAGCTTGTCGAAATGGTACTGGAGCGCTCCTGCGAGGGTTCCGCGGTAGTTCCCTTTTCCGGGATGTGTGATCATTCCGGCGGCCTTGTTGAGAACGATCAGTGCGTCGTCCTCGTACATGACATCGATCGGAAGATTCTCGGCAGGAAGGCTGCTGTCGGGGAGTTGCGGAAGCTGGACCGAGAGCCGATCGTTGACGCGGACGCGGCGCGATGTTTTGACCGGCAGGCCGTTGACGAGAATCGAGTGCTGCTCGATCGCTTTTTTGAACAGCGCGCGGCTGTGATTCGGGAAAAGCCGCGAGAGATAATGATCAAGCCGCCAGCCATGCGCGCGCGCTTCGACCGTGACCAGAATGGGCTCGCCCGCAGAAAGTTCGCCCGCAGCGGCGTCGTCGTCGGTCATTCTTTCGCAGCGGGTTCGTTCGATTTCTCCGGCGTCTTCTCCGAAGACGGGGAATCGGCGGGTTTCGCGGCGTCCTTCGCAGCTTCCGGCTCGGGTGACTTCGGCGCTTCCGATTTCTCGGCCGGAGTCGACGAATCACTCTTGGCCGGATCGGAGGGATTCGGATTGATGACCGGCGAGGCGTCTTCAATGTTGAACGGATCCACCGCGGCACCCGGGTTCAGAATGGGCCCGCCCGGCGCGGCCATATCGCGCGGAAGTTCCCGGTCGACGGGCTTCGGATTCTGCTCATGCCACCAGGCGTAGAAATCTTGAGCGCCACCGGTGCGAAGCGCGGCAATGCGCGCCTCAGCGGCCGTTTTGTAAGCGCTGTAAGGATATTCGGTAACCAGCCTCTGGTAGGCTGCGATCGGCTCGTCCAGATTTTTGCTGGAGAGCGACTCCAGACAGCGTCCCAAACCGAACAGCGCCCGCTCTTTGGCATCGGCGGGAACGGAGTCGTCGCTGACGAGTTTCTCAAACGCCTCGCGCGATTTCTTCAGGTCGGAGACGCCGGACGCACGGTCGGTGAATGATAGACGCATCCCGGTGGCCAGATGCATCTCTGCTTCCCGCAATCGCGCCCACGCGCTGACCGACGTTCCCGGATACTTATCGGCAATGTTCGCGAAATCTTCCGCGTTCTGTGCGGCGGCCATTTCGTTCCAGCCGGCTGAAGCTGCAGCCTTCGACGAGCTTTGCCAGTAAACGGCGATCGCACCGATGAGCAGAACCCCCACAACACCCGCAATAATCTGACCGGTGTATTTTTCGGCGGAATGACCGACTTCAGTCGCCCACCGGCCCAGGTCGTTTGTCTTCAGTTCGTGCCGATGTTCGCTTTTCATGGGAGAGCCTGTTCAATATCTGCGCGGACGGCGAAAGTGCTGCGAGCGTGTTCCAGCGGAAACGGAAAGAGCGGAGCCGCCACCCGGAGGACGGGAGTCGCTCGGCGGTCGTTCCGCGTCGTTTCCTGGCGGAACCAGCGCGAGTATAGGGGGGTGTCGAAAAGCCGTCAAGTCGTGCGAAGGTGGGGAGATACGATGCCTGCGTGTGTGCGAACAGGCCTTTGCGTTGAGGGTCTTGCGGGCCCGGGATACAATACAGCTGCGAGATTGAGACTCAGTCTCATGCCATGCCGCTGCCGCATTTGGGCTGAACCGATTCCCCCCGTTGCAGGATTCGATTGTGTCGATCGTCATCCCCCTCGAGTCTCTCGCCGTGGGCGAATCGGCTCGAATCGAAAACGTCGACGGCTCGATCGAAATGGTCACGCGGCTCGAAGAAATGGGATTACGCCAGGGGGTCGACATCCAGATGGTCCGCCCCGGATCTCCCTGCATTATCGCGCTCAATAATCACCGAATCAGCTTTCGGGGGGAAGAGTCCGCGATCGTCATGGTTGCGGTCACCGAAAAGAAGCGGATCTGACTCCCGAGTCTGCCCGAAAGAAGCATGAGCCCACCTGCCCCGTCCAAATCGCTTGATCAGCTTCGCGTCGGGGAGCGTGCGCGAATCATCGACGTCGATGGCGATGACGCGGTTTCGATCCGATTGATGGAGATGGGGCTCATCGAAGGTGAAGAAATTGAACTCCTCGGGTTCGCCCCGCTGGGCGATCCGATCGAGTACCTCATTCGCGGCTACAGAATCTCGTTGCGCGCGGGGGAAGCGAAGCGGCTACGTGTGGAAACCCTGCCTGCCGGAAACGGATGAGTGATAATCGATGGCCGTCTCTGAATCGAAGTCGCAGACCCGCACGCTGACCGTTGCGATTATCGGCAACCCGAACACCGGGAAGAGCACCCTGTTCAATTCGCTGGCAGGGTTGCAGTCGCGCGTCGGGAACTATCCCGGTGTGACGGTCGAAAAGAAAATCGGGCGGGTCCGCTGGAACGACGTGTCGATCGATCTCGTTGATCTCCCGGGAACGTACAGCCTGTCGCCGAGATCGCCCGATGAAATGATCTCCGTCGAAGTTCTCCTCGGCAGACAGCCGGAGATCGGCAAGCTTGACGCCGTCGTCTGCATTGTCGACGCATCAAACCTCGAGCGGAACCTTTACCTGTTCAGCCAGGTCCTCGACCTCGGATTGCCGACGGTCCTTGTGCTGAACATGTGCGACGTCGCCGAAGCGCGCGGTGTGAAGCTGGACATTGACGCGCTCTCGAAGCGATTGCAGATACCGATCGTTCGCACGCAAGCGCACCGGAAACAGGGCGTCGATGACGTTCGAGCGGCGATCGTCGCGGCCGCGCGCGAACGAACCGCGGCCTCGCATC
>JBFWWA010000022.1:0-16516 GCA_050246455.1 Planctomycetaceae bacterium | reverse complement strand
ATCACGGACTGCTGGGTATTTCCCTGCGTCCCCATGCTTGCCGCCTGCTTGGCAAACTGCATCGCCTTCGTGAGTTTGTGTCCCATCAGTTCCGGAGGCGATCCTTCGCAGAAAGCGAACCGCTCGTTGTCCTCCGGGCCGAAACCGAGTTTCTCGCGCATCAGTCCGAGGTTGTGCACGACTTCCTCATCCGCCGCGACCTGCTGCCAGAACGGAGTCTTCCAGACTTCGGCGACTCGGACGTTGAGCACGGCAATGGGGTATTTGGGAAGCCATGCCAGGTCCATGCGGGCTTCTAGTTCGTTCGCCTTGGCAGCCACCGCTTTGAAGGTGTTGATGCTGAACATCACAACCCCTGCGGCGACGGCGATAACGACCGCGACGACGCCCAGAATCAGCAGCCGCTTGGAATTCCGGACAATGTCCGAGTTGTCGATCTTGACGGGCCGCGCTTTCCGCTCCGGAGGCTTGCGGCCGGGAAGGGGCTCTTCGTCCGGTCGGGATCCGCGCGGCGTTTTGCCTTTCGCCTGCGGCTGCTGCATCTGGGCGAATTCGTCTTCGTCGAAATCGTCGACAATTTCGATGTCATCGCCGAATTCTTCGAAGTCGGCATAGGCGGCGACTTCATGTTCATCGGCCGCCGGCCTGCTGGGCTGAATCGGAGCGGCGGCAGCCGGTTTGGCCGCGACCTTCGGGTTGCCGACCTGCGCCGATGCCTTCGCCGCGGAGGTCTGGGACGCGGCTTTCTTTTCGGCAGGCTTGGGGGACGTCGAGTTCCGGGAGGGCTGCGGTGAGGACTTCTTGATTGCCGCGACTGCGCCGAGAACGGTCGGATCCTGGACGACGAACTGCTGCTGGCAAAGAGGACAGGCGATCCGTTTGCCGACGGTCTTCGCCGTCAGCTTGAGCATCGTGCCGCAACCGGCGCATCGCACCGATAAGGGATTGGCCACTGCGACCTCCGCCGGGAGGATGGACGAATTGTCGGGAAAAGCATGGAACAGTTGCGGGATCGGTCAACAAAACGTCGCGGAGTCGGTCAATCTTTGAGGATGCTGCAGTTCGGAAGGAGTCGCTGCAAAGTGTTGATGCCGTCTTCGAGGGCGCTGGTCCCGCGCAGGTCGAGGCGTTTGAGTTTATACATTCCGCGCAAGTGAAGCAGCCCCGGATTGGAGATGCCGCGGCAGAGGGCAAGGTTCAGTTGTTCCAGCGACGTCATTTTCCCGAGCGCCTCGAGGCCGTTGTTCGTGATGCGGGGGCCGCTCAGGAAGAGGTTTTTCAGATTCGTCAGATCGAGAAGCTGCTTGATGCCGTTGTCGGAAATCTTGGTGCCGCGCAGGTCGAGCCAGGTGAGGCGCGGCAGCTCGCGCATCTGTTCCCGCCAGGCATCGGTGATCTTCGTGTTGCAGAGGTCGAGCACCTCGAGTCGGGTCAGGCCGCTCAAATGGTGCAACCCCTCGTCGGTGATGGGTGCGCCGTTGAGACTGAGCTGCCGGAGCTCGACCATCCACTTGAGGTGTTCAATTTCCTTGTTCGAAAATACGGCGTCTTTCGGGATGCCGATGGCGAAGACGTCCCCTTTGTCGTTGACTCGAATTCGCGCGCCCAGCCGTTCGAGCTCGGCGCGTGCTTTCGCTTCGCTGTCGACGATTTCGGAAGTGTCTCGGTCGGTCTTGATTGCGCAGCGGGGCAACGCGCGCTGGAGCCGTCCGATTCCCCCTTCGGTAATGCGTGTTCCGACGATATTCAGAACGCGGAGCCCCTTGAGATTCTGCAGCCAGTCGATCGCGGCATTGGTCGTGGGAGTGCTTGCGAACGACAACGATTCCAGATTCCGGAATCGGGCGATGCTTTCGAAGCCCGCATCGGTGATCTTCGTGTGCGACATGCTCAGCGTCCGCAGGTTCTTCAGCGCGCGGAGATGTGCGACGCCTTCATCCCCGACGTTCGTCCCGCTCAAAAACAGCACGCGGAGGTTGCCGAGATTCGTCAGATACGCAAGACCTGCGTCCGTAATGAATGTGCTTTCGAGCGACAATCGGCTGAGCCCGACCAGGCCGCGAAGGTGCGCCAGGCCGGCATCGGTGATCCGCGTGAAGGCGAGCCCGAGGTTCTGGATCTGCTTCAGATGCGCAAGGTGCGCAAGCCCCGCGTTGGTGATCTGGGTCCCGCTCAGGAACAGGACCTTCAGGTTCTTGAGCTTCGAGAGATGCGCAAGTCCCTCGTCGCCGATGCTCGTGCTGACGAGCGTCACTTTCTCGAGCTGGCTGAGTCCGCCGAGATGTGCGAGCCCCGCGTCGGAAACTTTCGTATTCGCCAGGCCGATCTGATGCAGTCCGGCCAGCTTTCCAACGTGCTCGAGCCCGTCGTCCGTGATGCGCGTTTTCGCGAGCGACAGATTCGAGAGCTGCTGCATTTCGGTCAGATGCGCGAGCCCGGCATCGGTCACCTGCGTCCGCGCGAGGAACAGATCGGTGAGTCCCGTCATCCCCTTCAGGTGCGCCAGCCCCGCATCGCTGATCTGCGTGCCGCGGAGATCGAGAACCTGGAGCCGTTTGTAGTCTTTAAGATGGATCAGGCCGGCATCGGTGATTTTCGTGAAGGACAGGCCGAGGCTCTTGAGTCCGACGAGCCCCTTGAGGTGCGCAAGTCCTCCGTTGTCGACGCGCGTCTGGCCGACGAGCAGCGTCTTCAGGTTCGTGAGTTTCTTGAGCCGCGCAAGGCCGGCTCCGGTGATTCGCGAACCGGCCAGCCAGAGCTGTTCGAGCTCCGCGAGATCGCGGACGTGTTCGAGTCCGGCGTCGGAGATCTTGGTATTTCGGAGGTCGAGTCGGCGGACGTGCGAAATGAACTTGAGATACTCGAGTGCCGGATCGGTGATCTTTTCGCAGTTCGAAAGGTTCACACCGCGGCCGCCGAGCTCGTCGAGTTGCTCGAACGTCGCCCCCAGCTGTTCGAGGGCGGCAATCGCATCGCGCTGTGCAATGACAGGCGTTTCGTTCATGGAAAATCCCGAGAAATGAGCCGGATCGAATCGAATCCGGTCACTTAAGGCTACCCCGAAATTCGGGGCTTCACAAGACCCCTCACTCCGGTTCGCAAACGAGCTTGCGGCGCGGGAAATGCGTTATGCGCCGGAGAGCGGAAGCGACCGCGAATTGGCTGGCTTTCCGCGACTCGCCTGTAAGGCCCCGAACAGGAATTCGCGGCGAATCGACAGGTTTTTCGCCTGCGCGGGCTTGAGAAACGATCCCCCTTCACGGCAGGATGAATGAGGCCGTTGTTCGCGGCAATTCGCGACCGGCCTGTTCGGCACTCCGGATGGAATGAAATCGATGCCCGGCATCGCTCCCACAACCTGGCAAGCACGAGCCGCAACGTTTGTTACGACCGTCTACACGCTGCTGCTCTCTTACCTGCTGCTGACACCCGAGCCTTTGTCGCTCTTTTTTGGGTCCGCGGCGGGTGAGATTCATGGCGCTGTCGACGGCACCGTCTCGACCTACATGCAGCACACGCTGTCGTATGCGGTGCTCATGGGGTTGCTCGTCTGGACGGCGAGCGCGCGAGGGCGTTCTTCGATCCTGGTTTGCGTCGGACTCGCCGGCAGTCACGCGGTGCTGACTGAGGGACTGCAGCGATTCGTCCCGGGACGGCATGGCGATCTCTGGGATCTCGCCGCCGATTTTGCCGGAATGGCGATCGTCCTCGCGAGTGCCGGAATGGCAACAGCGCTTCAGAGAGTGCTCGTTCAGGAATCTCTCCGCGCGGAATCGGCCGGACCTGAAGCCTGATCCGATCGATGCGGCTTCGGGCGCCTCCGATGGAGCGGTGTGCAGGTCAGGGATGTTGCTGAGTTCGCACTCACGCTGCGGATTCTCAGTGCATTCACGGATTGCCGGAATTCCGTCCCCCTTTATGCTCGATAGTGAAGAACGTCTCGTCCGAGCTGGCACGACACAACTCGACTGACATTGCAGATAC
Organism: Planctomycetaceae bacterium; assembly: GCA_050246455.1. GTDB lineage: Bacteria > Planctomycetota > Planctomycetia > Planctomycetales > Planctomycetaceae > CAZVJA01. The sequence goes on along the minus strand of JBFWWA010000022.1, from coordinate 12,532 downwards.
GTCCGGCCGCGATCCGGGAACCGGTTCCTGCCGGCTTGATGATAGGCGCACTGTCCCTGGTCATTCCGCAGAGGCACTGCGCGAACGTCGGTCCTGAATCGGTGGCAATGGCTCGTGATGTCCGAGAATCCCATGATCCTCTTCCAGAGGTCACTCGCCGCTCCCGAAAAGCTCATTCTGAAAGTGAGCCGTGCGGATGACGGCAAGCCGAAACACGTGGAACTCCAGACGCCGTTTGCAGTGATCGGCCGCGGGTCCGGTGCCGATGTTCTGCTGAAGGGCTCCCGGATCAGTTATCGGCATGCGTATATCCAGCCGCTCCGGGGGAGCCTGTTCTGCATCGATCTCGGCAGCAAGTCGGGACTGAAGTGGGGGCAGAAGCGGCGTGATTCGGGATGGCTGTCTCCCAGCGCATCACTTTCGGTGGGACCGTATCAGATCGCGCTGACGGAGGAAGATTTTCTCGATGCCGCGGAAGATGCCTCCTCGGGTCAGCGGGAAAATCCGCTTGAGCGGATGGAACAGGGGCTCGACGATTATCCCCGGTTCGAGCTGGTGATTTCCCAGAAAGATTCCGAGCCAAGAGCAGTGCCGATCGATCGGCTGATCACGCTGATCGGTCGTTCGAACTCGTGCGCCGTTCAGCTGGCGGACGAAAGCGTCTCACGCATCCATTGCAGCCTCGTGCTGACTCCCGACGGACTGTGGGTCATTGATCTGCTGGGGAAGTCGGGAGTGATCGTCGGAGAGAAGCAGTTGCGGTCGGCACCGCTCGAACACGGGGATCGGTTGCGCGTCGGCAGTTTCTCCATCACGGTGAACCAGTTGACGTCGACGGATGATCTCTACGAGGAGTCCGAAGTCGAGGAGAACGTTGCCGCCGTCGAGGAGCATGCCGAGACGCATAAGACTTCGGCCGCCGAGACGGTGCGGCACACGGAATGGCTGGGCACGGTCTTTCACATCGAGCGGGAGCCGGAGACGCTCGTCGTGCTGCCGAACCTGAGCCCGGGAACGTTTCGCTACACAAAGCTGCACAGCGAAGCGAACTCGCTCCGGTTGAAGTTGAATGACCCGGACATCCGGCATCTGATCATTGATTTTCAGCGGATGAACTACATCGGCGCTGAAGCGATCGGAGCCATCATCAAGCTGGCGCGGCAGGCGACCGACGCCGGTGGAAACGTCGCATTCTGCCGCATTTCGGCGGAAGTGCGAATGGTTCTGAACGATATGGGGTTGCTGCGGCTCTGGCCCGACTTCAAGACGCGTGAGGAAGCGGTCAGTTCGGTGCGCGACCGTTAGCAAGTTTGAGGGCTGGAGCCGAGTGGATCGGGGAGATCGATTGATAGCGGGACGGGAGTCAGCAGTCGGCTGTTAGTCGGCGAAGGGGCATCGTTTGATTGCGAGACCTGCATGCCGCTCGTGATGCCTTGTCCGAATCTTGATGAACTGGAACAGCTCGCGGCGGGTCTGCTGCCCGAGTTGCAGCATGCCGCATTCGAGCGGCACGTGCTGAACTGCGCGCTGTGCCAGAGTCGGCTCGCGGCATTGGATGAGAACGACGACCTGTTCTCGGATCTGATGGAATCGGTTCCGCCGCTCCCTGCGGGGGCTGAAGACTCCGCGAATTCATTGAATCTGACGGCGCACGATTCGGGACATCACCCGCTCTCCGGCGATGCGACAGAGATGTTTCCACACGTTCTCGGAGACTTCCGGATCGTGCGGGAAATCGGCCGCGGCGGAATGGGATACGTCTTCGAAGCGATTCAGATTCGTCTGCATCGTCGCGTCGCGCTCAAAGTGCTTCCCTTCGTCAATCTGCTCGATCCGAACCGGCTGAGGCGCTTTCAGAATGAATCGCGCGCGGCCGCCAGTCTCGATCACTTGAACATCGTGCCGGTTTATGACGTCGGGTCCGATCGCGGGATCCATTATTACGCGATGCTTTACATCGACGGACAGAACCTGGCGCAAGTGATCGCTCAGCTCAATACCCGGTTAGGCGATACGCTGCAGGAGAATTCCGAGGGTGCGGCGGAACCTTCCCCAGGTCGCAGGGTTCTTCCATCGCAGACGACTGTCGCGTTTTCTGCTCACCGTGAACTGCTGTACGGCCACTACAGCGGATTGCACGTCCCGGAGGGATCGACGGAAGAACTGGTGTACCCGCACGGCGGTCCGAGCGGCGCCGCCAGCCGCCCGCTCGCGAAGCCGTTCGCAGAGTGCGTCCCCTTGGGACACAACTACATCCGTCTCATCGCGCGTCTCGGGATCGATGCGGCCCGGGCGCTCGCCTACGCGCACGAGAACGGGGTGATTCATCGCGATATCAAGCCGTCGAACATGATGTGCGACGATCAGGGGCGTTTGTGGATTACGGACTTTGGCTTGGCGCGGATGGAATCGGATGCGGCTTCAACGGCGGGGCGGCCGATTCAGGGGACACCCCGCTACATGAGCCCGGAGCAGGCGTTCGGGCATCGTGGTGTGGTCGATCATCGGTCCGACATTTACTCGCTGGGAGTGACGCTCTACGAACTTCTCACGCTCACGCCGATTTTTCCCGAAGCCCAGCAGCACGCGCTTCTCACCTCCATCCGAAACGAAGAGCCCACGGCACCTCGCCAGCTGAACCGCAACATTCCGCGCGACCTGGAAACGATCGTTCTGAGCGCGATGTCGAAGGAGCCGCGCGACCGTTACAACAATGCGAAGGAGTTGGCGGACGATCTGGGACGATTTCTGGCGAACGAGCCGATTCGCGCGCGGCGGCCGGCGGTCACGGAGCGAATCGCAAAATGGGTGCGCCGCAATCCGTCCAGCCTGTCGTTCGCGGCGCTGTTGATGATCGCCATCCTGGCTGCCGCGGGGGGGCTCGCGGTGTACTCACGCGGCATGTCCCTGGCCAACCGGCGGCTGGATCATGTGAACAGCGAATTGGCAGGGGTCCAGGAAGATCTCAAGCAGGCGCTCAATGACGTAACGGCCAGTGAACTCGCCGCCCGGCAGCAGGTCTACGCGCTCGGCATACGGCAAGCCTGGAACACGATCAACGCGAAAGATCCCCGGCAGGCACTCAATATTCTGGCGCGGCACATCCCCGATCCTGAGGAAGACGACCTGCGCGGATTTGAGTGGAATCTGCTGTGGAATCGCTGTCTCGGCAGAGGGTTCACGATCCCGGTTTCGGACAAGCCCTTGCATGACGTCAAGTTCAGCAATGACCGCCGGTACATGGCAGTCGCCGGAGCCGATTCGATCGTCCGAATCTGGGATGCGACGAACTGGAGCCGGGTTGGCGCAGATATCCTGACCGGTCAAGCCGAGATTAACGCCGTCGCGTTCTCGCCCGACGGCCGCACGATCGCGACCAGCGGCGACGACAGGTCGATTGCGCTGTTTGATTTCCCGTCTCTCAAGATTCGGCACAGGATTCCGGACACGCATCGCGAAAAAACTTATGGGGTCGTGTACACGCCCGACGGCAAACAGATCGTCACCTGTGGCGATGATGAAGCGATCCGCTTCTGGAACCCGCAAACGGGAGCACCCGAAGGGGAGATTGTTGAGCATTCCAACACGATCAATAACGTCGTCATTGCCAACAGCGGCCGGTTCCTCGTTTCCGCGAGCAGTGATGGGACGAGCAAGATCTGGAAACTGCCGGAGCGGACCCTGCTCCGAACGATGCAGCCGCGCGGCGGTCGGGTGGTGGCCGCGGCCATCTCCCCCGACGACAAGCGGATCGCCACGGCGGCGGTCGACTTCTCGCTCGATGTCTGGGACGTCGAGACGGGGAAACAGCAGCGACTTGCGACGCTCAGAGACACCGTTCAGGCGATTGTGTTCATCGAGAACGGTGAAAAGCTGGCGGTCTCCGACCGGGGAGGAACGGTCCATCTCTACGCATTGAAAACTGCCGCCCCGGCTGGTCCGGAGAATTCGGCTGGCACAGAGACCGACGCACCGATCGGAGAGGAAACCAACGCCTGGCAAGGGCACAACGACCGCGGCCAGGCGCTCGCGATTTCGCCGGACGGATCGAAGATCCTCTCGGCCGGCTGGGACGGGAAGTTACGTGTGATTGAATTCCGGGATGGGAACGATGACGCCCGGATTTCGCTGAATCTCCACAGTCGGTCGAGCGCGTTCAAGTTCACCTCCGCTGACGAACTGATCTACTGCGAGTCACCCGCGGAAGTGAAAGCGGGGGCGAAGCAGTCGGTCTGGGTGCAGCAGCCCGCCTCGTCGACGGAAAAGCGATTCGAGAACACGACTCCCTGGCCGATCTCAAGCGCTGCGCTTTCGAGCGACGGGACGAAAATCTTCTTCGGACATGCCACCGGCAAGGTTTCCCACCGGGCCGCGACCGATTCGTCGACGCCGACCATCTGGGATCTCTCCACGACATCGGACGTTTCGGAGATCCTGGTCACTCCCGATGGAACGACTGTCGTTGCAGGCGTGCCGAGAGATGAGGATTCGGTGCGCGTCTTCAATTTTCCGAAAGGGACGCGTCGAAGCCGCTTTCCTAAACGGGATGGTCAGTATCTCACCTTGTCGCCGGACGGACGAACACTCGGGTTCGCGTTTGAAAGTCAGGCATTTCTCTGGGATCTGCAATCGGACGACAGCAATCAGCGGATAATCGACGGAATTGAATCGGTCCGGCGGATGGCGTTCTCCAGTGACGGAACGCTGGTGGCGATCGGTGGTGAGGAACGCACGATTCGAATCTACGACGTCGAGACGCTGACGCTGCGCACCAATGAAATTACCGGCCATGATTCCGAGATCCTCGGCCTCAGCTTTTCCCCCGACGGGAAAACCCTGATCTCGGGCGATCGGTTGGGAAAGGTGCAGCTCTGGCATGTGGCCAGCGGCCGGCACCTGCTCAACCTCGCGGAGTGTGGTCCGCAGAATCTGGATCGGGTCGCCTTCTCTCCCCGAGGGCGATTCTTTGCGTACTCGCAGCTCGGGGCGGACCGGCCATCGATCGTCGTCCACGATCTGGAACGACTCCAGTCGGAAACTTTCGTTGACGACGCTCCGGTGACGCGCGTCGTACGTCCCTCGGAACCGAAATAAGTCCGCTTCGAGGTCGACCATGGCGGCGCCGCGAACCGCAGTTGAGTTCTGTGATGTGCTGCGTTCGAGCGGACTTCTGACGAATGCGCAGCTCGAGGAGATTTCAGCGCTCGCGGCCGAACTCGCCTTGCCCGCCGCGCTCGCCCGCAAACTGGTCGAGCTCGAATGGCTGACCGGCTGGCAGGCGGAACATCTGCTTGCGGGACGCTCCGGTTTTCGGATCGATGCCTACGACCTGCTCCAGCAGCTCGGGCGCGGTCGAATGGGGGTGGTGTATCAGGCCCGCAAACGATCGACCGGGCGCATCGTGGCGATCAAGATCATGGCACCGGATCATGTTAAAAACCCGCGGTCGGTCGCCCGTTTCTTGCGGGAAATCCGGCTCATTGCCAGCGTGCATCATCCGAATGTTGTCGCCGCTTTTGATGCGGGGCAGCTCAGCGACAAGCGTTACTTTCTTGTGACGGAATATGTCCCCGGACGAAATCTTGCCGACTGGTTGAAAGAGGAGTCGCCGCTTCCTGTACGGTGGGTCTGTCAGTCTGTTCTTCAGGCAGCTCGGGGGCTAGAGCACACTCACGCGCAGGGGCTGCTGCATCGAGACATCAAGCCGTCGAACATCGTCGCCGTGGGAGATTCCGTCGACAAACTGCCGCAGGTGAAGTTGCTGGACCTCGGCCTGGGGCGATTCGCGGAGGCGGAATTCGAGAACGGCGATATCACGCGCGACGGGTACTCGGTCGGAACCATTGAATACAGTGCACCGGAACAAATTCAGAATGCGCGCACAGTCGACATCCGCGCCGATGTCTACAGTCTTGGCATGACCGCCTTCCAGTTGCTGACGGGTGAACTTCCGTTTATGCGCGAAACACCCATTGCGTCTCTTACCGCCAAGTTCGTGGAGGAGCCTCCCTGCGCAGCGAAGTTGCGTTCCGACGTCCCGACCCCCCTCGCGCGCGTCATTTCGGCTATGATGGAGCGGGAGCCCGAACGTCGGCCTGTTCCAAACGAAGTGGTCCGCTCACTGCTCCCGTTCGCCCAATTCTGACAACAGCACATTGCCAGGCGCGGCGTGGGTTCCAGGCAGGTTGCGGTCGAATCGGCGATGTTTCGGCTCATTTCGGCAGGTTCAAGAACGCATGGCGATTCTCCGCAAGGAACTCGATATCTTCCCGCGCGACTTGCTTGCCGGGGAAACACCGAAAGGCGAGGGGAGGGAGTGGTCGGTTTTCTACACCAAGGTTCGGCAGGAGAAATCGCTGGCGCGCGAACTGCTGGCCCGCGAGATTCCCTTTTACCTCCCGTTGATCCAGCGGAATCATCTTTACCAGGGGCGGAAGCGATCGTCGTATGTCCCACTGTTTGCCGGCTACGTTTTCCTTTTTGCGACGGCCGATGAACGGGTGACGGCCCTTTCGACAAACCGTGTGGCGCGTGTGATCGAGGTGCAGGACGCGGAAGAACTCTTCGCCGATCTGCGGCAGATCCAATTGCTGATTGCGGCCAATGTGCCGCTAACCATCGAAAGCCGCATTGAGCCGGGGCGCCGTATTCGAGTTCGAGACGGCGCGCTCGCCGGGCTCGAGGGGGTTGTGCAGTCCCGGACGAAGCGTACGAAGCTCGTCGTCCTGATTAACCTGCTGCAACAGGGGGTCTCGCTCGAAGTGGAAGACTTCCTGCTCGACCCGATCGACTGAGACCGGTCCACGACGACGCGCGACCGACTGCCGACAGCAACCAATCCGCGTCGCAGAAGCAAAGACTCACGGGAAAATCTTCGAGAATTCACAGATCTCGCGAGCCTCAAACTCCACCGGACTGCGCAAACTGAGCCAGTGAAAATCCCATCGGGGTAAACACCAAAGCTGTCGGATTTGGCCGTTGACACCCTCATTTCAGGGGGGGTAGCATGGCTAGGAACCGGTCAAGGTCGACCGTGTGATGTCGTCAGGAAGTCAGGAAAACCGCGTGATCTGGCGGAAATGGGGCGATGCCTCGTCGATATCACTCGCCAAAAGCGAGTGACTGCTTTGAGTTTCGCGGTTACATAACTTTGGCATCACCCTGGGCTGATGGTCGACGCACGATGTTGCGCACATCGGGAAGAAGCCCCAGCAGAATGGAGTCTCCGTGCCAGGCGAACGAGCAATTGTCATCGAAAACTGTGAGGGGCGCCCGCTGCTGGTGTAACCCATGGGGACGGAGTCCGCGCCGGGAGACGATTCGACTCCGGGCTGGGGTTCAGTGAACTCGCGTTTCCAGATTGCCGGGTGCCGTGAAGACTCTGTTTGCTGCGAGACGGTCGATTTCTGTCGACACAATCGAAGCATAGCTCACGATGAAGTGCGGGCGCGGGAATTCTCCGCGCAGTTCAAGTTCCTGCTGCGAACCGTGGCTTCGCGCCTGGCGATGGATCTGTTGATCGTATCCGCCGAGAAACCCCAGAAGCGTCAATGACGACGACACAATCTTCATCAAAGCGAGTGACGACCGCCGCCACTCCCCCTGCACCTTCGCCGCAACTGCCGAGGGAATTCGACGTCGACGTTCGTCGTTTCCGCGTCCCGCTGGGAGTTATCGCGCTCGTCCTTGCCTGGTCGTATTGGCGGCCAATGCTCGATCTTGTAGCGCGCTGGTGGAGCGAAGCCGACTACAATCACGGCTTCTTCGTGCCGATTTTTGCGGGGTATCTTCTGTATCATCGCCGCGAACTGAGGCCTCTGGCCCTCAAGAGTTCTCTGGCTTCGATGATTGCGGGCGGACTGCTGGTGCTGATCGCCGGGGGGCTCCGGATCGCATCACTTTATTTCCGTTATCCGCTGCTCGAGGCGATGTCCCTGATTCCCTGCCTGACCGGAGTTGTGTTACTGGTCGGTGGAATTCCGATGCTCCGCTGGGCCTGGCCATCGCTTCTGTTCCTGATATTCATGATTCCGCTGCCGAGCTTTCTGACGGGGTTTCTGAGTCACCCCCTGCAGCGAATTGCGACGATTTCCAGTACGTATATCCTGCAGACGCTGGGAATTCCGGCGTTTGCCGACGGGAATGTCATTCGGCTCACCAACGGGGAGATCGGAGTCGTCGAGGCGTGCAGCGGAATGCGGATGCTGATCGTTTTCTTCACATTGACGGTCGGGGCCTCGTTTCTGATCGAAAGACCGTTGTGGGAGAAGATTCTTATTGTGCTCAGCGCCGGCATTATTGGTATCATTGCGAACGTAGTCCGCATCACCGCCACAGGCATCGCGCACGAACTTGTGAGCCGTGAATTCGCGGACAAATTGTTTCACGATTTCGCCGGATGGTTGATGATGCCTTTGGCGATGCTGATACTCTTCGGGGAGCTTTGGTTGTTGTCGCGACTGCTCATTCCGGTGGAAACGGAGACGGCGCCGCGATTTGCAAGGTCCAACAGCGGTTCCGCGGCAAGATGAACGGCACGCGCCAGCCGACATCCGATTGAAGATTCGATAGCTTCCCAGTGACGACCAAGTTTCACAACAATCCGCAGTTCGCTCCCGACGACCACGGGCCTCACGCGCCGGCGATTGTGCCGGGTCGCATCGACTCGACCTTCGTCACCACGCGCCCCGTCAATGACGGCGAAGAGAGCGCGGGAATCTTTACTCCCGCATCGTTCCTGAATTCGCTGCGTCGCCGCTGGTTGTCGACCCTGTTGCTGGGGCTGCTTCTCGGCGCAATCGCTGCGACGGCGGCCTGGTTCGCGCAGCGACCGCAGTACCAGGCTTTTGCCACCCTGCGGATCGCCTCTCGGCCTTCGTCTCTGGTTTACGAATCCGAGAACCGTAACCGCGCGACCGATTTCGATATGTATCGAAAGACGCACCGCGAACTGCTTCTGGGGCAGTTTGTGCTTTCGAACGCCCTGGGCCGCGACAACGTCAAGAATCTTCCGGTCGTGCAGCGCCAGATCAACCCGACCGAGTGGCTTCGATCGAAGCTGCGCGTAACGTTTCAGGGGGATTCGGAACTGATGCAGGTCTCAATGTGGGACGAAGACAAGACCATCATTCACCTGCTGGTGAATAACGTTGTCGAAGCCTACATGGAGGATGTCGTCGATGCAGAAATGACCGAAACTCGTAAACTGCTCAAAGGGCTGGAAGATATTCAGATTGAGAAGGAGAACGAGCTGGCCACTTTGCGGACGGATGCCGAGCGTATTGCGGCCACTTCAGGAGCAGATCAGAAGAATTCTGCTGCGACTGACGAGCAATCCAAGATGGCCCGCCTGACGAGCCTGCAGAGCGAGATCAACAAGGTCGAGCTCGAATTGCTGAAGGCGCAGGCGGAGCAAATCCTCGTTCCGAGTTCTCCCACAGAAGAAGATTCCCCCGAACTTCCAAACAGTGAAAAGCTTCCGGAAGGGGTCGAGCTGCGCATGACGGCGAAGATCCCGGTGGATCTGATCGCCGATTCCGACCTCGATGCCGCTTCCTTCGCCGATCCGGAGTCGCAGTCGCTTCGCGATCAGATCGCCAAGAAGCGACTGTTCCTCGAGGACGTGAAGCAACTGATGACCCCCGCGAAAGCGAAAGCAGATATCGAAAAGAACCAGGCGGAGATCGTGAAGCTCGACGAACGGTTGAACGACCGGCGCGAGAAGCTGCGAGACGAGCTGGCGCTCAAGCTTCTTCGCGAAAAGGAGCGTTCGGGCAAAGTGCTTGACATCCAGATCTCACTGCTCAAAAAGCAGAAGGAGACGCTCTCCGCGGAACTCAAGCAGATTCAATTCGGCGGCAGCAAGACGACGGTTGAACTCGAGAAGAAGCAGGCGCAAATCGCTTCCACAGAACGCATCCTCGACGAGATCAAGCAGAAGTACGAGCGAATGAATATCGAGCTGAAAGCGACTTCGCGCGTTCGGCCGCAAAGCCCGGCGGTCGCACCGACCGCACCCAACCCGATGGCCGCACTGCCAATGGCGCTAGCCGCCGGCCTTGCCGGATTCTTCGTACCGGTGCTTCTGATTCTCTTCGGGGACGCCCGGCAGCAGATTGTCAGCTCGCCCATGCAGGTGATCGATACCATCGGCCTGCCGATCCTCGGTCAAGTGCCGCACATTCCGCGCAGCCACCGAATCCTGCGCGACAGCGGCAGCCGACAGGACGAGTATCAGGACCGGCTCCACGAAGCGGTGGACGGCGTGGCCGCCATGCTCATTCGTTGGGGAGAGAACCGTCCGAGCCGCGTGATCATGGTTTCAAGCGCCGTCGCGGGGGAGGGGAAGACGACTCTCGCGGGTCACCTCTCCATCAGTCTCGCCGCGGCGGGGAACAAAACGCTTCTGATCGATTTCGATCTGCGACGTCCAGTGCTTCACGACTCGTTCGGCCAGGAGCTCGAGCCGGGTGTGGGGAATCTTTGCGAAGCCCGCGGAATCGATCTCGCGGCGACGATGAGAGAGACCGGATTCCCGAACCTGACGCTAATTCCGGCCGGCAACTGTCCCGCGAATTCTCTGACGACATTGTCGAAAGAGCGGCTTGGAAAACTGTTCGAGCAGTTGAAGTCGCAATTTGACTACCTGATTGTCGACTCCAGTCCGATTCTTCAATCGGTTGATGCGCGCCTGATCGGCCGGCATGTGGACGGGGTTGTCCTTTCGCTTCTTCGCGACGTGAGTCGGATGCCCAAGGTGACGAATGCGTGCGAAATGCTGAGGACGTACCACATCCCGATGCTCGGGTCGGTGCTTCTCGGCAGCAGCACGGACGTGTATTACACCAAACGGCGTCCTTTGCAATCGGAGGCAACGAGTGCTTCCGCATAAGAGAGTCTGTTCGAATAACACGGCGCTCTGCGGAACTTCAGCAATCGTGGGCTTGATCTAGGCGCATGCAGGACGTCGTCCTTATTCTAATCGCCACCGGCGTCATCGGGATTCTTTGCACCCGAGCGGTTCGACAGTTGGCCCTGAAGCTCGATCTGGTCGATCGGCCGGACGGACACCGCAAGATCCATCAGAAACCGATCCCGCTCGGCGGAGGCGTCAGCATTTACCTGACGACGCTGCTGGTGATTGCCGGGATGGCGCTCCTCGGCCACAGCTGGTGGTCGATCCTCGTTGCTCGTTCTCGCGATCTCGCGGGAATTCTGACCAGCGCAACCCTGATTGTTCTGCTCGGTGCCATTGACGACGCTCACGGGCTGCGCGGCCGGCAAAAGCTCTTCGGCCAGTTAATGGCGGCTCTTGTGGTGATCGCAAACGGCATCGTCATCGAGCGCGTGCAGCTTTTCAACTGGGTCCTCGAACTCGGCTGGCTGTCGGTTCCGCTCACGCTGTTCTGGCTGCTGGGAGCAATCAACGCGCTCAACCTGCTCGACGGCATCGACGGGCTCGCGACATCGATCGGTATGATTCTGACCGCGGCCATTGCCGCGATGGCGTCGGTGGGCGGGCATCCGGAAGTTGCTGTTCTCGGCGTCATCTTCGTCGGTGCGCAGTTCGGAGTGTTCCGATACAACTTTCCTCCCGCGTCCATCTATCTCGGCGATGCGGGTAGCATGCTCATCGGGCTCGTGCTCGGAACACTGGCAATACAGGCTTCGCTGAAGGGGCCGGGAACGGTGCTCCTCGCAGCGCCAATGGCCGCGCTTGCCATTCCTATTTTCGATTCCGGAGCCGCGATTCTGCGCCGGAAGCTGGCGGGGCGCAGCATTTACTCGACCGACCGGGGACATCTGCATCACGTGCTCAGCGAACGCGTCGGCAGCCGCAAGGCGCTCGGGCTGATCTCTCTGGCGTGCGTCTTCACGTCGGTCGGAGCGCTGTTCAGTGCGTACTGGCGGAATGATTTTGTCGCGCTCATCAGCGTGCTGGCGCTCACGGCGGTGTTCATCACGACTCGCATTTTCGGACACTCGGAATTGCTGCTGCTGTTTGCGCAGTTGCGGCGGTTCGGTTGGTCGCTGATGGAGATGCACGGTCGATCGCCGTCCAACTCGCAGGTGGCGGCGGTCCACATGCAGGGAAGGCTTCCCTGGACGCTGCTTTGGCAGACGCTGACGGAATGGGCCGATGAACTGTCACTGCAGGCGATTCGTCTCGACGTCAATGTTCCGACCTTGCACGAAGCGTACAACGCAACCTGGTCGGCGAGTCGGCAGAGCGAGTCGAACCGTCAGTGGCAGATTCGAATGCCGCTCGTCGTTGCGAATCGGCCGGCCGGGTATCTCGATATCGTCGGCGACCGCGATAGTGGTTCGGCAACCCAGAACCTGGAGCGGCTGCTCGACCTGCTCGATTCCTTTGAAGCGCAGATGAACGAGATCGTCGCCCCGCCGGCGGCCGTTGCGAAAACCGAAACGAACTCGGCTGAGACGAGCGGTGTGTCGGCGCATGTGCTCAAGCATGGACCGCATGGCGCGCTCCGTTCCGCGAAGTTGAATCCATGAACGTTTCAACCCGAAA
>JBFWWA010000021.1:0-16787 GCA_050246455.1 Planctomycetaceae bacterium | reverse complement strand
GGATTCGTCGCATCGTGAAGCGGCATATCGGCGATCGAAAGCGCGAAATCTGTCTGAAACCGCGCCCGGCAGCCATCAGCCAGCGCGATTGCCGATTCTTCTCCGAATCGATCACGGACGAAAAGATCCGCGGAATCGAGAGAAAGCACCGTCGTCAGAGCCTCCGCGCTCGGTGCGACGAGGCTGCCACGAAGGCACGAATCGGCTCCCGCAACTGCAGCAAGCCGCTGCGCAAGGACTCCGTTGCTACCCGACTCGACCGTCGAGAGAGTCAGTCCGCGCTCGTTGAGCAATTGAACGACGATGTGCTCAAGTTCGTCATCTTCTTCGCCGAAAACGAGCCGCCCCATTTTCTGGCGGATGGCGCTTCGCGCCGCTTCAATCTTCGACGCACATTCGTCGACCGATCGACCATGGGCCGCAATGCGGAGCGTAATCGTCGCTTCATGCGCAGTGATGCCGATTTCCGGATCGCGGCCGCGGGCGGTGAGATCGCCGAGCATCTCCTCGGCTTTCGATTCACCAACGCCAAAGGTGTTGATGCGAGCACGGCGAATCACCATACCTGTCGATGGAAGCCGCGGCGCGATCGAATCGCGGAACATCGGCCGCATCTCGCTCGGCACGCCCGGCATTGCCGCCACGATGCAAGGCGTGTCGTTTCCCTTCCGCGAAACAGTCATCCAGATTCCGGGCGCCGTGCCGCGCGGGTTCGGGATTGCTTCGGCATTCTCCGGGAACATTGCCTGGATGCGGTTTCGCTCAGGCATCTCGCGCCGATGTCGCGTGAAGAATGAACGGATGGTTTCGAGCGAAGCTTCATCGAGGACGAGCGACGTCTGAGTGAGATCGGCCAACGCCTGCCGCGTAAGGTCGTCAAGAGTCGGCCCGAGGCCCCCGCTGATCAGCACGACGTCCGACCGGTTCACCGCATCGCGCAGAACTCCGAGCATCGCTTCCAGATCGTCCGCGACCGTTGTGTGATAGCGGACGGGAATGCCGAGTCCGGCCAGTTCAACGCTCAGCCACTGGCTGTTTGTGTCGAGCTTTTCGCCGCTGGTCAGTTCGGTTCCGATGGCGACGATTTCAGCGTGCATGCGCGGATTCCACAACCTCGCGATAGAGAGCCGCAGTGCTTTCGAGCATCGCCCTGACGCCGAACTCGTCTCGCACGAGCTGGCGGCCGGCCGCCCCGAGTTTTCGGGCGCGGATTGGATCCTGCAGCAGTTCGAGGATTCGATCGGCGAGCCGCGCGCTGTCGGCCGGTGGAACGACGAGGCCGGTCTCGTTGTCGCGGATCACACTATAGACCCCCCCGACGCCGGTCGCAATTACCGGTCGGCCGAGCGACATCGCCTGCAGCATGATCGTGCCGAGCCCCTGTTTCAGCGACGGCAGGCAGAAAATATCCATCGCCGCGAGAGAAGCGGAAAAGTTCGGCAGGCTGGAGATGAATGTGATCGACAGATCGATTCCGAGCTCGCGCGCCAGCCGACGAAGATTGCCTTCCTCGGGACCCGCACCCGCGATCAGAAACTCCACCTTCGGCTCCCTCGCGAGCACGCGCTGCGCGGCACCGAGCAGGTACGGAATTCCCTTGTCGGTTTCGAGCGGACCGGCCGAGCCGATGACCGGGACGTGCCCCGCTTCCAGCACCGGAGTCGGCGGGACGTCGCTTGGTTCTTCGACACCGGAATGAATCACCGTGACGAGATCGGCAAGTTCCGGCGCGCGGGCGATGATCTCGGACTGGAGCGCCTCGCTGACAGCGATGATCTTTCTCCCCCAGGTCCGGTCGAAGCGGATTCTGCCCGACGGCGGAGAATGATGCACGCTGAGAATGAACGGGCGGCCAAGTCGTCGCGCGAGCCATGCGCCATAGGAATAAGCCGACCACGATTGAATGTGCACCAGATCCGGCGGCTGGCGTGCGAGCTCGCGGCGAGCCGACTCGAGCATCAGGCGGCCCAACACCGGCGTATGCATCTGCGTCAGTTCGCGGATTCCAAGCGCGTCGCGCCTTGCCGGTTCGATGACGGTCGCATCACGGCAGTAAAGACGGGTCTTGATTCCGAGATTTGGAAGAAGTTCGGCGAGACGGAGGGTGTAAGCGGAGCTGCCGCGCACCTCGAATTTGCCGGCGACAAGCAAAGCGCTCAGTTCCGGAGCGGTCGCCTCTGCCGGCGTCGAATGATTCGAAACGTCGCTGGTGACGCGCGTCACTTTCGCCTCAGTCGACCCGTCGAAGAACGGCGTTCCAATACTTCCTTGATCAGAATTGCCTGGCGCACACCGTCCGGGTTCCGCAACAGGGCGACGATCGGATGCGTCTGCTGAACGTGCTTTTTCTCGGACCGATGGCCGGTCAGCGAGGCGCCGGCGAATTGTCCCAGATGCGCCTGCACCGCGGCTGCGACGGTGTCGCGCATGTCGGCTGCCACTTGCTTTTCCAGCCGGGTCGGATCCATGTACTCGTTGAGATGAGTCCGAACCGAACTGCCAAGATCCTGAGATCCCGGTGCTGGTCTGTCGCCCAATAACGTAGCCGGCGAAGCGGCAACCGGCTGCAGCACCTTCCGTTCGGGAGCCGGCGGAGCAGTTGCAGCGGGACGCGGAGCGACGACGCGGCGCGGCGCCGGTTGTTCGGGCGGCGATGCCGGCCGGGGAACGGGACGTTCCGCGGGACGCTGTGGCGGCTTTCGACCGGTCACTTCCTGCAGGAAGACTTCGATCTCGTTGCTGATTTTATCGCCGCGCATCGGCTGCTGCGGACGGCGCTGTTGAGGGCGCGGCTGCTGGGGCTGGTTCTTGCCGCTCAAGAAATTGATCAGCGATCCGAGTATCGTCAGCACGACGACAATCAGGCCGATGACTTCCTCGAGTCCAACAGCGAGAAGTTCAATATTCATGACGAGTCATCGCGGGCGCGGCCGTTTCCGACTGGACCGACCGCCGGGGGAACTATTGATCGGCCGCCGAGAGTTCCATTCCGCCGCCGGTACCGGCAATTGCCATCCGCATGCGTGTATCGGCCTGAACGTTCTTGAGTTCGTAGTATTCAAGCAACCCGAGCTTCTGCCCGCGGAATGCCTGGGCAGTCGCCTTCGGAATCTCCGCCTCGGCGAGCACAACCTTCGCCCGGTTCTCCTGCACGTGAGCAATCTCTTCCTGTTCGCGCGCCATGGCCGCGGCTCGCCGCTGTTCGGCGTTCGCCTGGGCGACGCGCATGTCCGCTTCCGCCCGATCGGCCTGCAATCGCGCGCCGATGTTATCGCCGACGTCGATGTCGGCGATGTCGATCGAAACGATCTCGTATGCGGTCTGCGCTTCGAGTCCCTGACGGAGCACGGTCTGGGAAATGTGTTCGGGGTTCTCGAGCACGATTTTGTACGACGGGGTCGATCCGATCGCCTGCACAATTCCCTGACCGACACGCGCGATGACCGTTTCTTCCGTGGCCCCGCCGATCAGCTGCTGGATGTTCGTACGCACGGTAACGCGCGCGCGAACTTTGAGCTGAATACCATCGGCGGCCACAGCGTCGAGCGTGCCGGTCGTCCGTTTCGGATCGGGGCAGTCAATGACTTTCGGATAAACGCTCGTGCGGACTGCTTCGAGCAGGTCGCGTCCGGCAAGGTCGATGGCCTGGGCCGTCTGCCAGTCGAGCGGGATGCGTGCCTTATGGGCGGCAATGAGCGCTTTGATCACGTTCGGAACGTTTCCGCCGGCGAGGTAGTGCGCTTCGAGTGCACGCGTCGTGATCGAGTAAACACTCGTCAGACCCGCCTGAACAGCCATGATCTTGCTGCGCACGATGACGGTCGGATTCACCTTGCGGATCGACATCATCACAAGATTCAGAAACGAGATGCCCGCGTGGGTCATCTTGCATTGAATCCAAAGTCCGAAGTAGCGCGCAAAGACGGCGAGAAAGACAAGGATTGCGACGAAGGCGACAATCCCGACCAGAAGCAGCACCTGGTTGCTGATTTCCGCGAGCAGAAATGCGTTTCGCAATTTCGTCCCCCCCGCATAGTGTCGATCGATGTCTCAGCGCTGTTTAACCTTACGACATGTCAAAGTCAAGCGGCGGTTCGACTTCGAGTCGAGAATCGTGCTCCGCGATGTCTCGATCGCGCGTCCGGGGATCGTCGGGAAGCGGCAGCCTCACCACCAGCCGGAGCCCCTTCACCGCCACGACGCGAACTTCGGTCTCGGCCTCCAGCAGCATCCCCTCGCTCTCGCAGTGAAAGCGATGCCCGTTGACGATCACCATGCCGCCCGGATTGAGAAGCGTGACCGTCTTTCCCGTCTTCCCGATCTGTTCGAGGAGCTGCTGCTGCTCTTTGACATAGGGGGTCACTTCTTCCCGGTCTGGTGCTTCGAGCAGGACGCGTCGCCCCATTGCGGTGCGCGGCAGCGCGTAGAACGCCACAGAAATCGTCGCTGGAACGAGCAGCATCAGGCTCGAGATGTAAACCCACCACGCGGTCTGGTTGGAATCCCACCATGCGCTCCAGGCGCACCAGATCGACGCCACGAGGCAGACAAGGACGAGAATTCCGATCATGCCGCCCGACGGCAGAAAGACCTCCGCCACCATTAATCCCAGGCCCACGACCAGCAAAAGCACTGCAAATGTCGATTCGTCCATGCCTCAAGTGTAGCCGCGTCAGCACGGCAGACAAGAGTTTGTCATTCTCTCGAAACCGACCCGGGTTCTTGCGCGGGACAGCCTCCCCGACGAAAAAAGATGGGCCGCCGAAAAACGGCGGCCCATCCACGGAGAACAGCGACGCAAACGACGCTTGGCTCGGTAATCCTACCCGTTAGGGAGAAGGGGGAAAATCGGATAGCGCTCCGAGTTGTGGCGGGCCGCTCTCGGTCCGGCTTTGCGGGTAACCGGACCGTTTGGGGGTGCGGCCGTTCGGTAGGGGCCGTTCTCCATTTCTCCGATTCGTATCCGAATCTTCTGAGACCGACATGCTCGTCAGTGGAAGGGTGCGGTCCGAAGCCTGGGCCACTTCGGCGTTCCCTGCCTCGTCCTCGCCGGTGTCCGGCAGCCAACCGGCATCACGGGTCCGGCGGCGGCCGTCAATGCGGCGGCGGTCAACGGCCCGGTGGCCTGAAGCGACATCGAATTCCGGTTCATCCGTCGACGCGAAGGCGCCCGCCCGCTCGCTGTTGTCCGCCGAATCCGCCGTGGAACGGGTAACCTCCGCCACGGTTCGATCTTCGACTGGAGTTGCTTTGCGATGCGGGGCGGGAGCCGACAGGTCAGAACCTGGCCGACGACGTTTTGCCGGAGCGGGGGTCCGGCCGAGAGCGACGACTGCGGTGGGTTGGTCCGCATGAGCCGTCCCGTTGGTCTTCGCGGCAGGTTGCCTGATCGGAAGCGCCTTCGGTCTGACAGATGAGCTGCGTTTTACTTCTGGATTCTGTGAGCGGATCGTCAACTGCGAATCCGCATTCTTCGATTGCTCGTTCTGAGCGAGCTGTTCGCCGTCAGCCAGCGGCAACGACGGGCTGCCCGCAATCACCCAGGCTTGCCAGCGGGTTTCGAGATCATCGATCCCTTTGAGTCCGTAGGAAGCCTGAATTGCGACAGGCCAGCCCCGTTGATGTGCGTCTTCGAGGAACTGTAGATAGCGAGTCTTTCCACCCTGCTGCACAAGATAGTCCGCCAGCGAGTATCCCTGAGCATAAAGGGTAAGGATGCTCTGCATTTCCGTCGGGTACTCTTTCATCGCGAGGAGCGACTTGAGCGGAATCCGCTGCGTGGTGTGCATCACCTGGTTCAGAATCAGCTGTTGGCGATGCCGTTCCGATTCATGTTCGACGAGCGTCGCGGCTCCTTCGTCAGCCCAGCGGGGAAGCGGGCGGCGAAAGTGGCTCGCGAAAATCGTGTGGCTGACCTCGTGAGGAATAACACTGTCGAGAATTCGCTCCTCAGTTCCCTGAACATTCATTTTCCAGCCGAAGACGTGACCGCGGTCGAAAGCGAACGTGGTTGCTCCACCTGCTCCGATCTGCCCAACCTTCACCGACACCTGACACGGCCGATACCAGCGGGGGAGCTTCGTGCCGAGCCAGTCGAGGGCGATGTCGTCTCGGCACTGCTCGGCGGTCATGGCGACCTTCTGAGCCAGTTCCGGCGTGGGGGCTTCGACGACGAAGTTGGGAGTGCTGTGAGTCGCGCCAAGAGCGGGAAAAACCAGGATGAGAAGCGCGACGGGAAGCAGGCGAGCATCCATGCTCTGGGTCTTTCGTCAGGGAGATTTTGGCCGAAGAACCGGCGAATCCAAGACCTGCGTTCAGCTTCCTGCCGAACGCGGAACGAAAGAGAGCAAACTTGAGTCCAAATTGGAGTGCGCGGCGAAATTCCGAAGGCTCAATGCAGACGACTGAGCCACAAGAGCATGCTGCTCATAGATTTATCGTCATTGGGGCAGGGTCGAAAAGCCGATCCGGAAAGGGCGTGCAATCCTTGCAGTTTTGTAAACTTTGCAAGGGCCAGACAGGCAATCTCACAATCGACGGAATCCCGGCGGGGTCAGTGGCCCTCGCAGGTCTGCGTAAAGCGACGACCCTGGCCGCGCTCGTTACGCTTCCTCGACGCTTCCTTCCGGCTCCCCGTAGTAGCCCTCGTCATCGACATCGGTTTCGTCGTCCTTCGCGTCGTGGACGGAGGTCCGTCGGAGCTCTTCCTGTTCCTGGATGAGCTCCCGGGCTCGGGCGGCGTCATCCTCGAACACCAGAACCTGCGGTGCGGTCGCCCAGCCAGTCGGGATTTCGCCAAGTACTCCTTGTAGCATTTCGCCCGTGACACGGGCTCGGATGCCCGCGTCCTCGAGAGCCGATTTCACGATGTGCGCCTCGACCGCATTCCGGGCGCGAAACACCTCGACGAGATTCTGGTCTGACATCAATCGTTCCTTCATCTCTTGTGCAGTGAAGGTCAGTGCTTCAAAAGCCGTTGTTCGGCATCGTGCAGGGATGTCGTGTCGCTGGAAATTGTAGCGATGGTCGCATGCTGCACAGGGAGTCCGCCAACCGTTAAGGGGGACGTGCGCACCGTGCGAACGCTCGTCGGAAGCATCTTACGCAATTCATCGTACCAGCGCGCCGCTTGCTCTTCATCTTTCGCGGGACAGCGCAGGTGCAGCCAGCTTCCCACTTCTCCGGGCTGGAGCAGTCGCCGCAGTCCGAGACTGACACGTCCCATCGTCATGCGGCCGTTGATGTCCTGCAGCGGACGAACACGTTCTTTCCCCGCAGAATCCCGATAGTGCATGGCGTCGATCCCCATCGGGCCGAAATAGCCGTGCGACTGCGCACGCTCCGCCGCTTTCAGTCCGATTGCGATCGCTTCGTTCCACCGCAGACGTAACGCGGGATCGTCCCCGAAACGGCTGCCGCGATATTGACCTAGCGCGTCGCACAATAGCGGCGTGATTCCCACGAGCAACGGCGGGCCGGCCTCCGGAATTGTGAATTGCAGCCCTGCTTCCTCAACTCGTTCGACCCACGGCTCGAAGAAGAGACTCATCCCCGTCGCCAGTCGAGACGTAGTCCAGTTTCTTGCTGGCGCCGTCAATTCCGTCGTACGACCGATGATTCGCTCGCGAGCCGACATACTGAATTCGGACTTCAGCACCCAGCCATTGCCGTCGTTCGGCTGTTGCGCGAGTTTTTCCGCCAGTTGATCGAGCGAATGAATCTCGGCAGCACCGTCGAGAGAACATCCCCATTCCTGTTCGAGTTCGAACGAAAACTTCCGGCTGTTGATTCTCTCGACTGTCGCCTGAGCCGGCGCGATGCATTGCCACCCTTGCCTCTTCGCCCAGTCGCGAAGTGGCGTCGTCCAGCCCCAGGGAACGAGTTCGGGCGAATTCGGAACGTCGATTTCCTCACGCGCAAAGCGGACCTCGGGCAGACCGGCCGCCGCCAGTTTATCGGAGAATCCGGTTTCGACCTGTTCCGGAAGCCAGATGAAATCTCCGTCGTCAGCAAGAGCTGCCAGTGCTGCTCCAATTTCCAGATTGATTCGTCGCAGTTTCTCGGCGAGCGAACGGGGAACAGCCTCACAGAGTGCATGTTCGAATTCAAAGTTTCCGTAGAAGATTCTCATAAACTCACGTTCAACGGGCTTTTCGATCTCTTGCCCCTGGAACGACTTAGCACAAGCTCCGACAGCCAATCCGCAAATCTTCCCCAGCCTCGCGCCATCCCGTAATCCGGGCAGGTGGAACAGGACCGCGACTGACACAACCGAGGACGCGAGTCGACGGGCTTTGACTATTCCCCGGAACCCGGTCATGACGATTCTGACATGCGTGCGAGTCGAACGACAGGGATTGGTTGTGATGACTCGAACGACCCGAGCCGGCCAGCCCGGCTTCGTCCGCCAGCGCGGACGAAATCGAGCCAATACGAGCTGCGCAGGATGTGCGGCTCCTGAGACGAAAATGACGGGGCGACGTGCGATGGAACGCGCGTAAGCCCCGTTATTTTTCCTGCCGTCTCGTCCCGCATTCTCATCAAGCCGCGATTCGTTCGCATCAACCCGCGACTCACTGCTGATCCGCTCCGATGTTGTGCGCCCGTCGAACTTTCCTGGTAGCGATTTGCGGATGCTGGTTCGCGCTGGCGAATGCATCCGGCGGATTCGCGCGCGCCGACGATGCTCCGCGCCCCTTGGCAAACGAGCCGCAGAGTTTCATCGTCCCCGCCGATGAAGCGTGGGTCGATTCGGGCGTGGAAGTGCGAGCCGGCGAGCCTCTCTCGATCGGCGCTGCTGGAACCATCTCCGTCGAACCGGCCGTTCGCAAGGGGGCAGTCCGAACGCCGGCGATGATTGTCGGACCGGAAGGGACGTTTCTCTACGACGAACAACATGCCGCGCGCGAGTTTCCTCTCGCTGCAGCGACACTCGGGCCGGCTCCCTGCTACTCTCTGATCGGGCGGATTGGAAATGGTCCTCCGTTCTACATCGGCCGAAGGAAAAGCTGGACCCCCGACCGATCGGGGCCGCTCCATCTCGGCATCAATGATTTCGATCACTCGAACAATTCCGGACATCTCGAGGTGCGCGTCTCTCATCCGCGTGCCGTGCAGCCGATCGGATTCGAGTACGTCGTGACGGCCGACGATCTTCCCGGCGAAGCACTGCCCGGCTGCAAGGCGGTCGTCTTCTACGTCGATGGACTCAGGCCCGACATCGTCCGCGAAATGTCGGCGATGGGGCACATTCCCAATATCACGCGGCTCTTTCTCGAAGGGGGAACGTGGTGCGAGAACTCGTTCACCGGGTTCCCCTCCGACACGATCACCTCCAACGGCACGATGTGGACCGGCTGCTTCTCGGATCGGCACGGCTTGAAAGGGCAGGTTCGATTCAGCCGCCGCACGCTCGCATCCGAGTCGTATCTCGAACCGCTGGGACCGAGCCGGAGCGCGAACCTGCTTGCACCGCAGGGCATTTCCAAGGCACTTCAGAACGCGGAGGTCGGCGCAATCAATCTCTTCTCGGGCGAACAGGCCGCGACACAATTCCGTCAGACGCAAACGAGCGACGTCCCTCCGCTATATGAGCATCTGAAACGGAACGGAAGCGACTGGGCAACCGGCGCGCTGCCGATGATGACGGAGATTCCGCCGCTGTTGTGGACTCGCAGCCTGACCCGCCATGCACCGTACTTCGGTGCACATCAGTCGTGGCGATACATTGACGACGCGAACACCGAATTCGCGCGATATCACCTGCTGGAGCGGCGCAAGCCGGTGACAATCATCTGGCTTCCGGAAACCGATTCGGTCAGCCACAAGCTGAATCGAGGACAGTTCGGGACCACGCGGCGCACAATTGCGCGGGCCGACGAACTGCTCGGCGAAATCGTCACCGAGCTCGACGAGCGCGGTGAATTCGAGCGGACATACTTCGTGCTCGTGAGCGATCACGGCCATCACGGCGGCCGCACTACGCACCTCGCAAATTTCGATCTCGCCAACGAATTCTTTCACAAATCGCGCGAAGTGACCGCGGAAGGAAAATGGGTTGGCGGCGGGCTGGGAATGTCGGTCCGTGAACACCGCTTCTGGAACCGCCATCCCGAAGACAGCGCGAACGACTTCGTGTTTCTCGATGCGGACGCCACCGGAGCAGCGCGCGTCTTTCTGCCGCGCCGGCATTTTCATTCCGGAGAATGGTTCGGAAAGCCTCGGCCGGGAGACATGCTCGGATACCAGATTTCTCCCTCGATGCCCGCGGTCGATCTCGTCGCCTCGCTCGCCGCGACCCGAGCCGTGCACTCGAGCGGAAAAGTCGAGCGGCCTGTCGACCTGGTGCTCCTGAAACTCAATGATCACTCGCTGCTCCTGTCGACCCATGACCGCGGTCACGCCGTCATCGATCGCAAATGGGAGAACGGGAAGTGGATGTACCACTACTGCACCGTAGAGAACGTTCGCCCGGCGACCGACGGCAGCGTTGTCTACGAAGAAAACCCCGCGGCCACCACCGACCCGCTCCTGCTGCTGAAGCACATCCCGCCCCGGCTTCTCGAGTACTATCACGACGAAGCCGACTGGCTGAAGATGACCGCTCTCTCTCAGTATCCCGACAGCATCGTCGCCTTCGCACGGCATATGTTGTGGCAGGACAACCTGAAGGAGCGCGAACTCGACGACGCACCCGATCTGGTCGTCACGGCGCGCAGCGGCTGGTACTTCGGGCATAAAGCGTCTCCGGGCACTGCACACGGCCATCCTTTCCCCGATGCCATGCGGGCCTCGTTCTTCGTATCGGGACCGAACATCCGCAAGGCCACGCGCATCGAAGAACCGTGCCGACTCGCGGATCTCACGCCGACATTGCTCGAAATGGTCGGAATGCCGGTCGAGCCCGGGGAGTTCGACGGACGGGCGCTGAAGACGATTTACGAAACCGGCCAGCAGGTTTCGATGGTTTCAGCGCATCCGGTCTACTGGCAGGATGTCGATCTCAATGGCTGGAATTCTCTCGAATACCGCCCGCTCCCGCCGTATGAGCATCTACCCGCTTCCATCAATCGATCGGAGAGCCCGTTCGACCTCAACAACGTCGCGTATAGTGTTCTGTCGATCGCCGATTACAACATCCTTGCGGTGTTCGACGATATCTGCACGCCGCTCTCGGGTGGCCGCAACGGATATTACAGCATGACCCGCGCAGTCGAGCGCGTCGATGCGCGAGCGCGGCGATCACGACACGCGAGTGTCGCGCAGGCGGCGGAAGCACTCGATTCCTCGCAGGTCACCGTCGGCGACTACAGCATCCGATCGCTCGGAAACATGAAACGCGTCGACGGGACGATCGACTGGGTGCAGGCGCGAAGCGCGGCTGTCGGACAGAAAGTCGCGGAACCGATCGGACGGGAATCGCTCCCCGGCGCTCCGCTCGTGCACGGCACGATCGACTGCGCGCAGTCGAGCTTCTGGGAAGTCTATCGATTCGCACAGCGCATTGTTGTCGGTGTGCTCGATGAGAAAGTACTCAACGGGATCGAAAACAGGACCGACCGCGCGCTGAACTACTTTCATATTCAGCCCTCGGAAATCGTCGTCCCCTGCCCCGACGGACACGCGGACGAAGTGCTGCTCCCACCGCCGGCTCCGTCAGAGATGGAGTAGCCGCTGCGCGGAAGGGGCTAAAAAACGATCCGCAGCTCCTGCTCTTCCTTGAGCATCTTCGACTTGATGCGGATGGTGTCCTGCACCAGCTCGGCCGCGCCGGGAACCAGAATTTCGAGCTGCACGCTGCTCTGCTTCACCGGGAGATACTTCGGCTGGTTTCCCGGTAAGTCCTGTCGGTAACGATCTGTTCCAACAACCGTGCCGGTCAGATCCGCAGTGCGATAACTCTTCGCGCGCTTCGGCAGCTTGATCTGCATGATGATGCTGTAATTCTCGTTCGGCTTGGGATCAGCCGGCACCGTCCACACCGTGAAGCTTCCTTCCGTGACGGTCCCCGCCGACGGCATCGCGAACTTGTGGCCGGTTCCATCTCCACTGGCGGTCCCGTCACCTGAACCTTCGCCAACTCCATTTCCCCCCGACTTCGCCACCGAGCCGGCGGAAAGAAGCGGCTGACTGACAAGTTCCCCTTCGCCTGGCGGAACGATCGCCGGCGAGACCGAAAGAATCGAATCGGCCCCCGTGGGGACATCGACCGACGTGTCGAAGATTTCCTGAAAGCCCCCTTCGGTTCCGTCACCCAGTCCCGAACCGATCATTCCGGCAATCGCTCCGACTTCCGGGAGCCGTGCGCCGGAAACGACCATGAACGAACAGATCAGGACCGCAATGAGGTGAACGAGAAAGGACGCGCCGTATCCCAAAGCCACGCCACCCGCAATCCATCCGAGCGGACGACGCCACGACGCGCGTGCAACGACCGCGCTCGATTCCCCGCTCTTTCGTGTATCGCTTTGGGACATTGGTCGAGGTAGGACCGATTCGCTGCTGATGGGTAGCCGCGGAGGGGGCAGAACTTTCGCAACGCGCACTTCCTTTATTATCACCCTTTGAGAGACCGTGCGACCGAAGTTTTTGACGGTCCGCGCCGAAATCCCAGCCGAAATACGCCCCTTCGCGAACACAGCAGACAGGGTCGGTCGAACTGCTACGACCCGACAGCCGCCGCTTTGAACCTCGGTAAGTTCCTTTATTTCAAGAGGTTCGCGAGCTTCCGGCCGGTTGTCGAAAGCGGATAACCGGCAACGTTCCCCGGCTTCACCCATTGGAAGGGGGGCTCGTCTGCCGGTTCGCCCTGGCGATGCTCCGCGCGCAGGCAAAGAAGCCGAATGCGGTATCGAGTGACCGTGTGTTTCATCTCCGTGATGAGGTCGCCGATCTCGACCACTAATCCCGTCTGGTCGAGGATCTGCTCCTGCAGCTTTCGTTTGACCGTGACCGACAGTCGCGAGTCCTCGTCGAGCGCGAATCGCGGAAAATCCCACAAGCCGGCCCACCATGTCCCGACCGGCCGTTGCATCAGAAGAAACGAATTGCCGCGCCGGATCGCAATGGCCGCTTCCGTGCGGAGCGTCGGCTCGACGCGCTGCTTGGCGAGCGGAATCTCATTCTGAGTGCCGTCGCGCAACGCGGCGCACTCCCGCATGAGCGGACAGTTCGGGCAATCGGGTGCGCTCGGCGTACAGACGGTTGCCCCCAAATCCATCAGCGCATGGTTGAATTGTCCGGGAGACTTTTCAGGAAGGATCCGTTCCGCGAAAGACCAGAGGAGCTGCTGTCCCGGAGCAGCGCGCGGATCTTCGCGGTAACCGAGCAGCCGGCTGTAGAGTCGAATTGTGTTCGCCTCGACGATCGGCGCCCGCTCGTCGAAAGCAAACGATGCAATCGCGCCCGCCGTGTAACGGCCGACACCGGGCAAACCGAGCAGCGAATCGACCTCTTTGGGAAACTTCCCGTGATGGTCGTTCACGAGTTCGCGGGCCGCGCGATGAATGTTTCGCGCCCGGCTGTAATATCCCAGTCCCTCCCACAGGCGAAGGACACGCTCTTCCGGCGCATCGGCGAGAGACTGGAGAGTTGGGAAGGCTTCGAAGAATCGTTGATAATACCCGATGACCGCTTTCACGGTCGTCTGTTGCAGCATGATCTCGCTGATCCAGATTCGATAGGGATCACGCGTCCGCCGCCAGGGAAGGTCTCGCCCGTGGTGCGCGTACCATGCGACCAGCTTGCGGCGCAGTCGCTGGAGAGTCGGCTGATCGGGAATCGGATCGATGAACTTCACATCACGCGATCCGCCGCGAGCTTTTCGCGCGACAACTTGCTGGCCATCCTGCCGGCTCAAGTTCAGCTCCGCAGAAACATCGGCATCAACTCATATCCGGGAAGTGAGATTGAGGACTTCGCGGCCACCGGCTCGCTGTAAGACGTCGCGCCGTCCGCTGGAATTCCGCTCCCCGCCATTGCGAACGGCACCAGTCCGTGGCTGTGAGTTTTCGTCCGGACGAATGTCGGGTGGTCGGGCGAAACGAGCATTCGATGCGGGCCCTGCGACTCGAGAAACTTCGCGATCGGTCCCACGATGTCGCGATCGATCCGCTCGAGCGCTTCCACTTTTTCCTTCGCATTTCCCTCATGCGAGGCCTCGTCGGTCGCTTCAACGTGCACAACGACCAGATCGACGGACTTGAGCGTCTCAATTGCGTAACGACCCTTCGCGGCGTAGTCGGTGTCGAGATAGCCGGTCGCACCCGGCACGTCGATCACCTGCCAGCCGAGAATTCTCGCGAGTCCGCGCAGCAGATCGACCGCCGTGATCACCGCTCCGGTCTTGCCGAAGCGTTCCTGAAAATTCGGGAGCGCCGGGGACTTTCCGAGGCCCCAAAGCCAGATGTTCGTCGCCGGCAATTCCCCGCGCTCTTTGCGACTCTGATTGGATGCGGAGCCCGCCAGGACTTTCTCGCTGCGGGCCATCAGCTGGCGCAGTGCGTCGGCCCCTTCGCCGGTTGGAAGGTGCGGGGCAACCAATTGATCGGTGATGTCGTGCGGCGGCACCGTGTGCGTTGTCGTGCTGAAGGGAGCAGTCTCGCCCGCCTTCCCGCGGTAGATCAGCAGGTTGCGATAGCTGACTCCGGCATGAAATTCCCACTCCGAATGATCCTTCTGATCTCGCTGCATCAGCTCGATCAGTTCCCGTCCGAGCGCGTTGGGGATCTGCCCCGCGGTAAAGCTCCGCATCCGCGCGTGTTCGACGGTTACGAGGTTGCAGCGGATCGCCCAGTCGTCGGGCCCCAGGGGAATGCCCTGCGCGGCGGCTTCAATGGGAGCGCGGCCGGTGTGATACTTGAGAGGGTCGTATCCGAACAGATTCATCGTGCCGACGTCGCTGCCGGAAGGGAGGCCGATCGGAACGTGGTCGGCCTGCCCGACAATTCCGCGGCGCGCGATCGCATCCATGTGCGGAATTTCGGCCGCTTCGAGAGGAGTGCGGCCGCCGAGCGAAGCCTGCGGCTCGTCCGCGCATCCATCCGGAATGATCAGCACATATTTCATGGATCGGTTCGGTTCGATCGCCGAGAAACGATGCAGCGTCGAACTCGCTTGAGGCCGGGAAAAACAGCAGGGATGCTCCAACTATGTCGAGCGGCGCAAACGCGTGCAAGGGAGGTCTCGCCCCCGGGATACAGGCGGAATTCCTCTCTCCGCCAACCTCGATTCCCCTCACTCGCCGCCATTCGCTATACTTGAATCGGAGATTTCAGGAACACGCGACGCCGTCGGACTGCGGGTCGCTACGACGAACCGCGCTCAAGATTCTTGCCATGACGCAGCCGACGAGCTTCCAGATCATTCCCGACACGAATGACCTCGACGCCATCCCGCGTCACCTCAAGTTCCACCCCTGCACGAATCCCCACCCGACCACCCTTTCGGCCGCTCAGGTCGAGCAGTTCAACCGGGATGGGTACATCAGGGGAATCCGCATCTTCAGCGACGCCGAAAGCGCGGAGAATCGCCGCTATTTCGACGAACTGCTCGAGAAGGTCATCGCAGCCGGCGGCGACAGCTACTCCATCAGCACCGCCCATCGCAAGTACGGCAAGGTCTACGACCTCCTCACCGATCGAAGAATCGTCGCCTGCGTCCGCGATCTCCTCGGCGAAAACGTCGTCGGCTGGGGATCGCACTTTTTCTGTAAAATGCCGGGCGACGGCCGCGTCGTTTCCTGGCATCAGGACGCGAGTTACTGGCCGCTCACCCCCTCCAAGACCGTCACGGTGTGGCTCGCGATCGATGACGCCGACCGCGAAAATGCCTGCATGCAGTTCATTCCGGGGACGCATCACTACGGTCACCTGACATACAAGCTCACTGAGAACGACAGTTCCAATGTTCTGAACCAGACTGTCGAACAGGCGGAATCTTTCGGCGATCCGATCGATGTGGAGCTGAAAGCGGGCGAAATCTCGCTGCACAACGACTTGCTCCTGCACGGGTCACAAGCGAACAATTCGGACCGGCGGCGCTGCGGATTGACGCTCCGCTATTGTGCCGCCGACGTCCGGGCCCATATGGATTGGAACCTGAAGGGTGTGATTGTCAGCGGCAGCGATCCGAGCGGCCACTGGGCGAACCCCCCTAGACCCGAAGAGACGTAACCGGCCGCGACCCCGGCCGGGTTGGAGTGGACACCAGAGTGAGTACGCAGCCGCGCGAGCCCCGGTCCGCGTACATCCATGTCCCCTTCTGCGCGCACCGCTGCTGCTACTGCGACTTCACGCTCGTCGCCGGCCGCGATGAACTGATCGACGAGTACCTGAACGCGCTCGAAATCGATCTGCGCCGCCTCGAACAACCGCGGCTGATCGAAACTCTTTTCCTCGGGGGCGGCACACCGACGCACCTGAATCCGGATCAGCTCTCGCGACTTGTGGAGCTGCTTCGCTCGTGGTTCTGGCTCACCGCGGACTGCGAGTTCAGCGTCGAAGCGAACCCGGTCGGACTTTGCGACGAAAAGCTGAGCCTGCTGAAAGATGTCGGAGTCAATCGAATCAGTCTGGGGATGCAGTCGTTCGACGACGACGTCCTCAAATTCCTGGAACGTGATCATCGACGTAAAGATATCGAAGAGGTCATCGAGCGCGTCCAGAAGAAGTTCGACAATTTCTCCCTCGACCTGATCTTCGGCGTTCCGGGACAAACGATCGATTTGTGGGAATCGACTCTCGAGACGGCGATCGGATTCGCACCGCGGCACATCTCGACTTACGGGC